>DJTQ01000303.1 GCA_002439285.1 Paenibacillaceae bacterium UBA6304 | reverse complement strand
GGCTTCTACCGTTTTGGCCTCGGTACCGTACTGGATCTGAATCGACCCGCCGGCCTTCTCGTCCGAGCCTTCCGCTTTCCCGAAATCCGGAGGAACGATCTGGTCATCATAATCCTTCATCGTGCTTGGATAATCGGTTTGTACATGACCTTGCGGAGCATCGCACATCGCATAGGAGCCTCTGAACAACCGGTCCCGTGAAAAGCGCACGCCACAGAAGAAATCATCATGCTCGAGAATCTCCGGCATGAATTGATGGTTATTAGAGCCTTGCGTGTACAAAGGTCTGTCGTCGAAGGCTTTGTATTCTTTTAGAATGGAGTCGATCTTCGTTCTGCTCCCCCAGAGCTCGTTGCCAAGCGACATCATCACAAAGGAAGGGTGATTGCCGAACGCCCGTAGAATCGCGTATCCCTCACTGATGAGATAATCCTGTTCCGCCTGGTTGTGCCCTTCGTCGGTTGGTTCCGTAATCGTTCCCCAGAACGGCAACTCCGGTTCCATGTAAATGCCGAGCATATCCGCGGCGGTGAAGGCCGCTTCCGGCGGACAGCAAGTATGAAAACGATAATGATTCATGCCGTAAGATTTGGCAATCCCAAGGATTCTAAGCCATTCTTCCACATCCGTCGGCGCATATCCGGTCAACGGGAAGATCAGGCCGTCATGCTTGCCGCGAAGAAACGTCTTCTCTCCATTGATGGTAAACTTGTCGCCAGCGGCTTTGAATTCCTTTAGACCGAAGATCAAATCATGACGGTCAGCTACGTCCGCTTCTCCGTCTTTCAGGATAAGGCTTACATTATAAAGATTGGGTTCGAATTCGCTCCAAAGCAGCGCATCGGGACCCAACTTATATTCGAAGGAAAACTCCCCTTCCGATACGGCAAACTCCTGCTGCAGCGCCGTGTGCGAACTCTCGCTGTTAAAGCTCTCTGCAACCACGACAACCGTTCCTTCATTTGCCCCTTTTAAGGTTCCAGTGACCCGGACAGACCGGGCAGCCAATTCCGGAGTAAGCCGGAGATCGCTTAAAGTCGACTCGCCAAAAAATTGAAGCTCCATCCGGCCCGTAATGCCGTTCCAGTTCGTTTGCGTATCCGGGGAGGTCAAATGTCCTCCTTTGGTTGGGTAATCGGTATTATCCACCCGGACGGTAATAGTGTGACTACCAGGACTGAGCTTGCCGAGCTCGTAAATATGGGCGGTATTCAAGCTGTTCCGGCTGCCGATTTCTTGTCCATCCAGCCAAACTGTCGTCATCCGGGTACGTTCCAGAAATAATGAACCGTTCTTACCGGCAAGCTCTTCCGGAATCGTAATCTCCTTCGAATACCACGCCTGTCCTTCAAATAAATATTCATCGGTCAGAGCGCTGACCAATACATTTTCGTTTTTCGGTCCTTTGCGCGCATTTGACGTCGTGCCCGGTAGGGTGATCACATCTTGAAACGGTAGATTCAGTCCCTGTTTTCTCTCATCCAATTGTAATTTCCATTCGCCTGCTAGGCTGATCTTTGTCTGCAAAACTATCACTCCTAATTGTATTAATCCTGCACTCCATGTTTCATCAAAGAATATTTTACCCCATTAATCATGCATGTGAACGCTTTAATTTCGCCGGAATATTGAAGATCCTTCGAATGAACCGTCCCGTCCTGCGGAAAGTCACCCTTCGCCTCAAAAAACCCGTGCGTAAGCGGCTCATAATAATTATGTCTTCCGGCGTCACAACTATGGAGTTTCTTCTCCCTCATCTTACATAGTATTTTCCGAGGGATCAAATCTTGGTAGCCACGATGCGTAATCGACTAGTGTCTATCATCCTATGCCATTTCCGGCGAATTCGGCCACGAATCGGCTACCCTAACACATTGTCCGAGAAATGGGTTCGATCCGTCTTTACCAAAACGAAACAACCGCCGTATATTATATCAATCCATTATATTACTATCGGAAGAAGGGAAAGCTATGCCAGCCAAGCAAAGGAATATACAGGAGCAGCTTGCCGCCTATGCTTGGCTGCAGGCTTTAGGAACCATTATCGCCGCCCTCGGCCAGACTAAATCTCTATCCAGCAAGAAGAAAGATCAGGAAGAGGCGCAAAAGCTGTCCATCATTGGTAATGCAATGCAATCAATCGCAAATGCGGCTCAAGCCGAATTAACCGCCCTGCTCCCGACGAATGCCGCCAATAGAGAATCGAATGATTTAAACGTTGCAGGCAATTTGCTTCAATCCATTGGAAACGCCCTGCAAGTCATCGGAAGCGCGGGAAACAACGGAAACGGGAATGTTAACGGGACTGGTAACGGGAATAGAATCGGAAATAGGGCCAGAACTACCGCCACTAGAAGCAAAAGAAAACGACGCACATGAACCAAGCTCCGAAGCTTTTCCTGAGCGATTGATCAATTACCGCCCAGCGCTTGCCGGATATCATAATCGTTAAGGTCGATATCTAACTCCATGCCCAAAGCCAGCTTGGCCAACTGTTCCCCAAGGAAGGGCCCCATCGTTAAGCCGGATGCCCCCAGCCCGTTGGCTATGATCAATCCTCTCCATCCTGGTACGGGACCTAGCACAGGTAGAAAACCTGGAGTAAAAGGACGGAATCCGACGCGCACCTCTTGAAACGTACTTTTCGCCAGCCCCGGGGCTACCTCTAGTCCTTTATTCAGGATTTCTTGCATCCCGCCTGCGGTTACCCTTGTATTATAGCCCTGCGTATCATTTTCGTGCGTCGCTCCGATTACGATGTTTTGACGGTCGAACGCCAGCAAATATTGATCACTCGGCGGCATAACGACAGGCCAACTTCCGGTATCGGGACCCCCCTCGACTTCTAGATGCATGATTTGAGCTTTCTGATAACGCACTTGCAACTCGATGCCGAGCGGATGCAGCACTTGATCGGCCCACGCTCCTGCACAAACTATGGTTTGATCGGCGTAGATCGTCTCCTGCCCGACGGACACGCCAGTGACTAGGCCCGATGCATATTGAAGCACCGCATCGCCTCTCTTCAGCACAGCGCCGTTTCTTTGCGCGGACCGGATCAGCGCATCGCGCAGGGCGCGTCCGTCCACGCGTGCGGCACCGCTGACGTGAACGGCATGATAGCCGTCGCCCAATAAAGGAAACCGTTCCCGGGTTTCTTGATCGTTGAGCCGGGTAATGCTGCCGATTTCCGGCGCGTCCATCCTTCGCGACATAGCCCGCTCTTCCATTTGAGTGATTTTCCTCAAATCGTTATGAATACTGAGCGCTCCCACCTGAGCATAACCGGTATCCGTTTCGCCCTCGCGTTCAAGTTCGCCGATCAATCCGGGGTAAAAGCGGGCACCCGCCTTTGCCAGCCGGTACCATGCCTGATTGCGGCGCTGCGACAGCCAGGGGCAAATGATCCCGGCGGCGGCATCGGTCGCTTGCCCTGGATCCTGGCGGTCTACAATCAGCACGTCTGCGCCCATTTTGGCCAACTGGTATGCTGTGGAAGCCCCAAGAATTCCGGCTCCTACGACAATGATTTTGTTCATAACTTCATCCCTTCTCTAAATCACTGTAATCATTATATCGAATCGCGCGCAGGATGAGAAAAAGGACCACTGAAGTCACAGTGATCCTCCTCCTATTATTCAATTCAGGTTAGACAGCCGAATGATTACCCAACATCACTCTGCATGGCCTGCTTGAACTGGCTGTTGTAAAGCTCGAAGTAGACCCCTTTTAGCGCAAGGAGCTGATCATGGTTGCCCTGCTCCGCAATCGTTCCGCCCGAGATGACCAGAATACGGTCCGCATCCCGGATCGTACTGAGCCGGTGAGCAATGACGAAGCTGGTGCGTCCCTTCATCAAGGTTCTCATCGCATGCTGGATTTGCATTTCTGTCCGCGTATCTACGCTACTTGTTGCTTCATCCAGGATCAGGATAGCCGGATCGGCCAGAATCGCCCGCGCGATCGTCAGAAGTTGACGTTGCCCATGGCTCAGATTGCTGCCTTCCGATTCGAGCATCGTGTCGTAGCCATGCGGAAGTCTTGCGATGAATTTCTCCGCATTTGACAGTCTTGCGGCCTCCTCCACTTCCTGATCGGTAGCATCCAGGCGCCCAAACCGAATATTGTCCCGGATCGTTCCCGCGAACACATGCGCATCCTGGAGTACCATTCCGAGCTGCCTGCGCAGCGCGTTTTTGTTAAGCTCCCGGATCTCCCGCCCATCGATCAGCACCTTGCCGTCATCGATTTCGTAAAATCGGGTCAACAGGTTGATGATCGTCGTCTTTCCGGCCCCCGTCGGACCGACAAGGGCGATCTTCTC
>DJTQ01000119.1 GCA_002439285.1 Paenibacillaceae bacterium UBA6304 | reverse complement strand
CGGACAATGGGATATGAAGAAGCAGCTTCCCGAACGGTGGACAATTTCCTATGACCGGCTTAAATTTTATATCAAGCCGACCAATTTCAAGCATACGGGATTATTCCCGGAACAAGCGGCCAACTGGCGCTGGATGATGGACAAGATTTCCTCCGCCGGACGTCCGATTCAGGTCCTTAATCTGTTTGCTTATACCGGCGGTGCTACCGTAGCAGCCGCTTCAGCGGGCGCTTCTGTCGTTCACGTCGATGCGGCCAAAGGCATGGTGCAGTGGGCGAAGGAGAATGTTGCGCTATCCGGACTTGGTGACCGTCCCGTCCGCTTCATCACGGACGATGTATTCAAATTCGTGCAACGTGAACAGCGTCGCGGCAATAAATACGATGCGATCATCATGGACCCGCCGTCTTACGGCCGCGGACCAAACGGTGAAATGTGGAAATTGGAGACGAGCCTGTATCCATTCGTGGAATCCTGTATGTCCATTCTTTCGGATACGCCCCTGTTCTTCTTGATCAATTCCTATACTACGGGCATTTCGCCGACCGTGCTGAACAATATTCTGTCGATGACCGTGAAACGCCAGCATGGCGGACGTATCTCCGCAGGTGAATTAGGCCTGCCGATTACGAAATCCGGCCTCAATCTTCCGTGCGGTATCCTGGGGCGCTGGGAGGAATAAACATGTCATCCGAACACTTGCGAACGTCGGGCCAGCCGGAGATGACGATCCTGTATGAGGATAACCATCTGCTCGGGATCGAGAAGCCGGTGAACGTGCCCACTCAGGGTGATGCCAGCGGCGATCCGGACCTGCTCAGCTTGCTGAAGGAAGATATCAAAGAGCGCTTCGGGAAACCCGGTAATGTATATCTCGGACTGGTTCATCGATTAGATCGTCCCGTTGGTGGAGCAATGATCTTCGCCAAGACGTCCAAAGCGGCCTCCCGATTGTCCGAAGCGGTGCGCAGCCGCAAGTTCGACAAGTCTTACATGGCGGTCTTACGCGGAATCCCCGGGCGTCAGAGCGGCAGGCTGACCGATTTCCTTCTGAAGGATGAGCGCACGAACACCGTCAGCGTCGTTCCCAAAGGAACGCCTGACAGCAAAGAAGCGATCCTCGATTACCGCGTCCTGGGCAGTTCTCCACAGGACGGCCTGTCACTCGTGCAGATCAAGCTTCTTACAGGCCGCTCGCATCAGATCCGGGTTCAGTTTAGCCACATCGGCTGCCCGCTTTACGGCGATCAAAAATACGGGAACGCGGTCAACAAACCCGGCGAGCAAATCGCCTTGTGGTCGCTGTATGTCGGCGTTCCTCATCCAGTCACTAAAGACCCCGTCGACCTGATATCGATGCCGCCCCGCCAGCATCCGTGGAAGCTATGGGATGAGAATATCTACAAGCAAAGCGCAGAAAATTGTAAAGCGGGTTACGACGGTAACTTTTAATAACAACAAATAGAGGCTGTTCCGTGGGCATTTGGATTTCAATGCACGATCGGACAGCCTCTTTGATTTGACTGAATATATGTATTCATTATCTTATTTGGACCCGGAAATTTTCCCCATCAAATAAACTAGAAGCTGCTGATTATGCGTCGAGATCCGATCCAGCACCCCGTTTAAATAATCGTTACGGACTTGAACGCCCCGCTCTACTTCCTGCTTCCCTTTATCGGTAATCGATACCCATACGATCCGGCGGTCGCTCTCGTCCCTGTCCCTGCGGATCAAATCGCCTCGTTCCATCCGGTCAAGCAGCATTGTAACCGCGGCCGGGGTCGTCGAGAGGAAAGGAATCAATTCGGACGGCTTCAAATTCCCCTCACGCTCCAGTACCTCAAGCACAGCCAATTGTGAAGTTGTTAATGTAGGCGCGAGCTCTTCCTCCATATGTGTCTGATAATCCTTGACGATGATCCCCAAAAGTCTGGCAAACTCGGTAGTATGCATCCTGTCCCCCCTATTTTTGGATTGAATACCGGCTTCCTCTTTTGATTTACGTCATGAATAGTTCGACGTCCACACCGGAAAATCCTTCCTGCCGCCAATTCATCTAAATAAATGTCGGTCTGAGGCACAGTATCAAGAGATTTTAACTAATAAAACAAGCCACCCGGTCGTAGACCGAATGGCTTGTATACTTGCTCCCTCAAATGATGGTTTTCCGCCAACCGAATGGATCTTCAAGAGTTCCTTTCTGAATACCGGTAATGGAGTCATAAAGCTTTTTGGACCATTCTCCCGTGTGTCCGCCGGCGATTGTAATTTGCTCTTCTCCCCATTTCATCGTTCCGATCGGGGAAATCACCGCAGCCGTTCCAGTGCCGAAGGCTTCCTCCAGTCTTCCCTGCCGGGCCACATCGAACAGCTCTTCCACGGAAATTTTCCGTTCTGTCACCTGGATTCCCCATGAGCGCAGCATCGTCATTACCGAATCTCTCGTAATACCGGCGAGAATGCTGCCCGACAGTTCGGGAGTAACGACTTCTCCATCAATTTTGAAAAATACGTTCATGCTGCCGACTTCTTCAATATATTTCT
>DJTQ01000397.1 GCA_002439285.1 Paenibacillaceae bacterium UBA6304 | reverse complement strand
CGCTTACAAATATCATTCGTTTGCCATTCTACATACTTGGGGCAATAAGCTGGCCGGTTTGCTTCTCTTCCTAGGCCCGCCCTTGTTTCTAATTTCTCATAACCCGGCCGTATTTTGGCCAGCCTGCCTCGTTGGGATAATTTCGTCGCTGGAAGAAACCACGATTCATATTATATCCGCCCAGCTTGATGTAAACAGGCGAAGTATTTTCATGAAGGATTAGAATCTTACGCATGCAATGACTTCACCAAATACCCATAAGTATGATGATGAATGATGATATCCTTTTTCCATTCAAAACCAAGCCGTTCATAAAGTTTGCGCGCTTTGGTATTATCTTTCTCGACATTGAGGGAAACGGTACGATATCCCTTCTCCTTAGCGTGCTGAATCGCCGCTTGCAGTAGTTCCGTACCGTAGCCTCGGCCGCCGAATTCCGGGCTAACGCTCACCGTATCAATATAATAATCGGTCGGATCAGCTTCGCGGTCCAAAGTCGCGGCCACCCCTCCGTTATTGTTCTTCAGGTGACTCAAGATCGGGGCGTCAAGAGTTGGAGCGTCTTTGCCATGATAAGCAACCACAATCCCTACCGGTTGCTCCCCGATCGTTTTGACCAGACAGTTCCGATAGCTTAACCGATTGACTTCCTCGCAGAAGAACCGTTCCATCTGCTTTATAACCCGGGACTTGTCGGACTCTCCCGTTAATGCATTTGCGATATCATGAATCGCGTCGACCATAAGCACCGCGGCTTCGCTGCGGTCTTCCTTTCTTGCCTGTCTGATCATGATGAAGTACATCTCCTTTGGTTGCTTGTCATACTATATGTTGAACCTGATTCAGGTCACTTGTTATCTTCTTTAATTAGCGGAACAAACCCCGCCTTCACCTGCACGGCAAGCTGCCGTGGATCCAGTTCCATTTGCGTGCCGATCCTTCCGGCGCTCACCGCTATGGTGTCCAAGAACTCCGCGCTGGCGTCCAGGAAGGTAGGATAGAGCTTCTTCATCCCGACCGGCGAGCAGCCGCCGCGGATATACCCGGTCCATTTCAATAGCTCTTTAACGGGCAGCATCTCCACTTTTTTCTCATCGGCGGCTTTGGCCGCTTTTTTCAGATCCAGTTCTTCTGCGACCGGAATGACGAACACATAAATTAGATTTCCCTGATGTGCAACCAACGTCTTAAACACGGACCCGGGGGGACGACCGATTTTCTCTGCCACGGCAGTACCGTGGATTTCCCCGTCCTCGGGATCATATCCTAGAATTTGGTATGGAATGCCGGACTTGTCCAATATTCGCATGGCATTTGTTTTGCTCTCCGCCACTGAAATGCCCTCCTTTTAAACCGACCAACTAGCCTTAGCAAACTCATAAAAAGCTAAAGCCTCGTCTCTGCTGCCGAAACCCGCCTGCGCCAATTTGTCGCTTCCTCCGCCTTTACCGTTATACCCGCCAAGATGCTCTTTGAAGAACGCCCCGCAGACCAGGTCTCCATCACCGCCACAGGCCAATAAGACTTTGTTATCTCCAGCGGTCGCGAATAATACGGGAATTCCGTTTTCGGAGGTTAGCCGGGTGGCAAGATTTTGCACATCCTTCAAGACCCGATCCTCGAACACATGAGATACCAGACCGCCTTTCGCCTGGGCTAAAAGCTCTTGAAGCACGTACTCGTCGTTTTTCTCTCGCAAGGTGTTCAGATCCCATTGAAGCTGCTTGTGTTCCTGCTCCCATTTATCCAAACGGTCCAGAATCCCGTCTTTACCAGTATTGAATTTCTGCGCGAGCGTCGTCAGAATCCGCTGACTTTCATTATAATCCTGCAAGGCCCGATATCCGCATAAGAAGTAAATTCGCGTGTGGCCCTTTTGCCTTTCCGACTTCAGCAGCTTGATCATGCCGATTTCACCAGTTGAAGAGACATGTGTTCCGCCGCAGGCATTATATTCTACATCCTTCATTTCAACAATCCTTATTCCGCTCGTTACTTGCGGTTGTTTCACCAAAGGCAGACCGGCCGCTTCCTCTCCCGTTACAAAATAGCTTGTAATCTCATGACTGAGGTAAATATGCCGGTTGACTTCCCGCTCAAGTTCAGCCTGACGCTCCGCTGACAGCTCCGGGAGTTCTACATCGATGGTGGCGTAATCAACACCCAGATGAAAGCTCAACGTCTGCGCCTCAAGGTTCTCTAGACAAATGGCCGAAAGCAGGTGCTGACCGCTGTGCTGCTGCATATGATCGAACCTTCTGTCCCAATTCAGCCTGCACAAAACGTTAATCTCCTCAGGCCGGCTCTCCACCTTATGCCAAATCACTTCATCCTCAATAGACACATCAAGCACGGGAATGCTGCCGATCATTCCTTCATCGCAAGGTTGTCCGCCTCCATGCGGATAGAAGGCCGTCTCTTCCAAAATCACGTATATTCCGTCTTCTCTTTCTGTAATGGTTCGAATGGAGGTTTGCCATTCAGTTATATATGCAGAGTCGTAATAAAGCTTTTTTGTCATTGAGTCCTTCTCCTTCGTTATGATACGTTTATTGTATAACGATTAAGCGAGGTGTGCTGCAAATGATTTATCATTTTCAAGAAACCCTGAACGGTACTGCCTCCTGGGGAAACGTCTATACTTCCACAGCAGCCTTCGGCCCTTTAGCCCTGGCTATATTCCATAAAGAAGGGTTTGCGGTTCATGAAGAGATACGGAACCTGACTCCCGGGACCAATGCGGTGTTCAGAGCGGATCACTTTGTCATCAAAATATTCGCGCCTCAAGAGAGCGGATTCCATACGGAGCAAGATTATTTTACCGAGCTTTCCGTGATGAAATTCGCCATCGGTCAGGGGATATCCGTTCCTTATGTCATAGCTTACGGCGAGCTGGAAGACAAATACTTGTTCCGCTATATTGTGATGGAGTACGTGGAGGCTGGTGTATCACCGGAAGAATTGTTGTCTTTTTCGATCGCTGATAAAGAGTCCTTCACCAACACCTTAAAAGCCATCACTGAAAGCTTGCATCAGCCTTTTGACCAACTACCTCAGCGGCTTGACTTAAGACAACAACCCCTGCGCACCGAACGCATGCGCGGCTTATCCCTTTCGCTGATTGAGGAATTGTCGCGGCGCGCGGAGAACCAGCTTCTATTGGAATCGGATCTGGTTCTGGTCCATGGAGACATTACTAGAGACAATGTATTACTCGGTTCGAACGGCAACGTTACGCTGATTGATTTTGCGGATTGCTTGATCGCACCCTCTTATTACGAGCTGCCTGCGATCATCTTCGAGTTGTTCTTATGCGACAAAGAACTCGTCTCAGCCTGGATCGGTGACACCGATCGTGAGCGGTTCTTGGAAATGCTCATCGACGGCTTGTCCCTTCATCTGTTTTGTGGAAATATACTAAAGGATTATTTGACGAGAAGCGGCCTCCCTATCGATAGTGTGAATAGTATTGAAGCACTCAAGGATCTTCTGAGGCATCAATGGTTCCTAAACTAGAACTGTCTTAAAAAGCATCTATGTACGCGTAAATCCCTGCTAGCCTTCGCTACCAGGGATTTACGTATTGAAATTGCTATTCAATTAGACTCATTCCTCCAGCAACAATCCATATCCACGACATGGCAATTGTTAAATTATTCTTCGTTCCCTTGTTACTCCACCTTGGAGTAATGATCCATGTCCTGCATATAGGGGTAAATTCCCGCGTACACGATCTTCACGAGCAACGTTTTCACGGACGCTACTCCTAGGGTGAACCATCGTATCCGTACGCTTCGCTAACCGTTTGCATTGGAATCGCGCTCCTTCTTGGCAAGCTTGTTCTTGCTTTGAATGGCATTTCCTTGTTCTTAGCTTCTGGTTTGCTTGGATACCCACATACCCACGATCTGCGAAGAAGACGTTGTCACATTCGTCTTCCTTTTAATTTTGCAGCCGTTTCCGGTATGCTTCGCTTTCCTAGATCAACGGAATTCTCTCCTCTCTTAAATCAATCACTTAATTTAAGGTTGAGCGAATCACCTGTGGTCCCGCTACCTGCCGGTTCCTTTGGTGATGTCTATATCATAACGCAATCCCGCAAAACATTAAACTTTCGTAACTGGGAATAAATTTGTCATTTAAGCCATTTTCTCATTTTTTTCTCGCCATATCCGCACGTTTCAAACCATTTCTTCTGTTTATTAAATCTTGGTAAGAAATCCTTTGAATTTGCTTGCTGGACATGGGATAAAGCGCTTTCCATCCGGTAGTAAAAAGCCCTGTGCACCGATATCTTCGGCAGTGCACAGGGCTTTTAAGAACAAGGATCAATATCCGAGCAGGCTCTTCGTATCGTTAAAGATTTCGTTCGCCATTTGCGTGTAACGGGTACTGCCGTTGGATTCGGCAGTTTTCACATAAGTGTCCCAGTTGTCCAGACTCTCTTGTCCGGTGATGAACTTCAGGGTCATTGTCTTCACATAGTCCATCAGTGGCGTAGAGATTAAATTCATTTCTTCGCTTTGGTCAGGCGTTCCCATGATCGGCGGATCGATTTTGCGCGGTTCGCGGGTCGCGAAGATCCGATCGTTGAAATCTTTCTCACCATCCGTCATTTTCGACAATTTCAGCTCTTGTGAACCGCCATAGGCGAATACCCCGCCGCCGAAGCCGTAATCCTGATTCAATTTTTTCGCGGC
>DJTQ01000060.1 GCA_002439285.1 Paenibacillaceae bacterium UBA6304 | reverse complement strand
TTGACCGACCAATGAAGTCCAATCGGTCTTCCATTCCGGAATCAGGTACGGCTCGATATCGACATGAATACCTTTCAATTTCTCATCGGGTGCGGCTGAAAGCTGGTAGTCGTTGATCCATTTTAGGTAAGCATCCAGTTTGGGTTTGCTAGTGGAAAGAGCCCAATCCGGGGCGCCGTTCAGCGCATGCACTTCGATTCCTTTCTCGCCGGCTTGACGAATAAAACTTTTATAGGAAGCTTGCTGCACTTTGGTGCTTATTTGAAGATAGATAATATCGATTCCTTGCGATTCGGAAAAATCAATAAGTTCGGTTGGTGAAGTCTGAATAAGCTGGGTATGCCAAAGCCAGGTCGTTCTGGTCGGAGTACCTGTCTCAGGCTCGGCCAGAGCTGTTTTCGCCACGCTGCCGAAGGATGAAATCAATAGAGCACAAACCATGCTCAAAGTAATTCTGCGGAGGAAGGATCCTGTTTTCAAGAAGAAGTACACTCCTTTGTGGAATAGTAAGTGGGTTCATAGCGAGAATAGGAGCAACATAGAAACATGATGAGAGGATTCTCTAGTCGTAGAGTTATTCCAGGCCTAACCTCCTGCATGGTATGGTGTAATATTTACAATAGTCGGGATTATTTGCGCGAAACCGGGATTTATTCACGGCCCGCGAAAGAATTATACTATTATATTCGTCATAATTCGCGCTTTGCGCCATAGGTCTTATGGATTAATTTTCGTTTGTGGTTTGCCGCTTAAGCGGGTAAACTAATTAGCGATATCTTGTGTTTTAAGCAATGAACCAAGATTAAGGGAGATGCATCGGAATATTTACTCCTTTTGGTACGTACACCTTCTTTAGCTTCAAAATCCGATGATTCGGTTAAACTGGGAGTAAAGACGGAGACGAACGGAATAGGGGGGCGATCGTTCATGAAAATTATGATTACCCAGAATGAAGCGTTGGAAAAGGGTGTCTGGAAGCAAGTGATGAAGATGTTCGGAATTACGAGCGATGATGAAGTATGGGAAACGGAACAGTTTATACTCACGGAAGAACAGGCCAGAGAACTGGGGTTGATCCGGTGAGCTACCGGGACGGAAAAAGGAGGAAATTACTTAATGAAGGTTGAAATTTGGTCAGATTACGCTTGTCCTTTTTGTTATATCGGGAAAAGAAGATTCGAAAAAGCGCTGGAGCAGTTCCCGCATAAAAATGAAGTGGAGCTCGTGTTCCGTAGTTTTGAACTGGATCCATCCTCTCCGAAAGAGATCAAATCCAGCATGCAGGAAATTTTATCGACAAAATACGGGATGTCGCTGGAAGAGGCCAAAGCCGGCAATGACCGCTTAGCGGAACAGGCAATGGAAGAAGGCTTGGTTTACCGGTTTGATACCTTAATCCCGACCAATACGTTTGATGCTCATCGCTTGACTCATTATGCAGGGGAGCAAGGAAAAATGGCCGAGATGTCCGAGCGATTGTTTAAAGCTTATTTTACGGATTCTTTACATATAGGTAATGAGGATACACTGGTTTTTCTGGCTCAAGGGATTGGGTTAAGCGGGGAAGAAGTAGGTACAATACTGTCATCGGATGCCTTTGCGAATGAAGTAAGGCATGATGAACGGCTCGCAGGGGAAATTGGAATCCGCGGGGTTCCTTACTTTGTCCTGGACGGGAAATATGCGATTTCAGGAGCTCAGCCGCTTGAAACTTTCCAGAAAGCACTTCAGCAGGTATGGGAGAAGCGGACATCACAGCAAGACTAAGCTTAGCTTAAATTTTTGCTTAAATGGGGTAATCTAAACGAGGAAATAAAAAACGCTGATCTCTACAGACCAGCGTTTCATTTACATTAGTAAAAATATGATCTTGTAAAGCCCAGATAAATATGTTAAAATGACGGATAGTCAATCAAAGGAATTACTATTTCAATATCGCTTATATAATAGCATATTAGCACTAATTTGTCAAATAGAGTATGCCATTGTTAGAGAAAAATCAATTTATTGTTTTTCATTTATGAGGGTGGGGGTCTGAGCCATGACAGAGGATTTGACAAAGCGCAGTGAACTTGATTTTACAGATGATCTTACGCTGCCGCCAGGCGTAAAAATCGATGATCCGGTTCGCATGTATTTAAAGGAAATCGGACGGGTACCACTCTTGTCCGCCGATGAGGAAATTAAGCTTGCGCAACGCATCGAGCAGGGGGACGAGGAGGCAAAACGTCGTCTGGCCGAAGCGAATCTGCGTCTGGTTGTAAGTATTGCCCGGCGTTATGTAGGACGCGGTATGGTCTTTCTTGATCTGATCCAGGAAGGCAATATGGGCCTGATTAAAGCAGTTGAGAAATTTGACTACTCCAAAGGCTTCAAATTCAGCACCTATGCTACATGGTGGATCCGCCAAGCCATTACGAGAGCTATCGCTGACCAAGCGAGAACGATCCGGATTCCCGTGCATATGGTGGAGACCATCAATAAGTTAATTCGTGTTTCCAGACAGCTGCTTCAGGAGATCGGACGGGAACCGACCCCGGAAGAGATCGCCAAGGAAATGGATCTGACACCTGAAAAAGTACGCGAGATTATGAAGATTGCCCAAGAACCGGTTTCGCTTGAAACGCCGATCGGCGAAGAGAATGACTCCAATTTGGGTGATTTTATTGAAGATCATGATGCTCTGGCTCCGGCGGAGGCAGCGGCATATGAGTTGCTGAAGGAACAGTTGGAAGAAGTGCTGGATACGCTGACCGAGCGGGAAGAAAACGTGCTTCGGCTGCGTTTCGGGATGGATGACGGAAGAACGCGGACGTTGGAGGAAGTGGGCAAAGAGTTTGGCGTGACCCGGGAACGGATTCGTCAAATTGAAGCCAAGGCACTCCGCAAGCTGAGACATCCGAGCCGTAGCAAGCGACTGAAGGATTTTATGGAATAAACGCGTAAATTATCGATCCCATATTAGAGGAAAGCTTTCCTGGCCAAGCCGATTAAGCCGCTTGCCGTAGGAGCTTTCCTCTTTTTAATTTGCTTTTTAGATGATCATTCTAACGGCATTTTTGGGGTCGCAATGTTTTTTCTGTTTTGGACCCCAGCGGGCGAATGCACATATATTTCTGTTTTGCTCCTCTTCCCGGTGCCAGGATAGAACGTTTACCGGGACGTGCGACGCGGGTTCCAAACACCTTCATAAACCATTCGACGGGATAAGCGATGGAGAGGTGACCTTCTTCCGAACCGGCGAAATTGACGGCTGCCGCCATATTACCTCGACGCGTCAGCCAGACGGAACCGGAATCTCCGCTAAGCGACACGGGGCGTTTACCTCGGATTACGCTCTGGTTCTTGAATGTGATGGTTCCTAAATTGCCGTAATCCCCATAGTTCACCTGAATATCCGTATGGATGGATTCAACGGTCCCCGTGACAACTCCAGTTGTTCGTCCGACCTTTTTGAACTTGTCGCCAATGCGGTAAGAGCGGACGAAGCCCGGTACATTTCCGTATACGGCATAGGTCGGGGACAGTAAGTTGCGGCGAAAAGGCTTTGAAATTGCCGCATCCAGGAAATTGGGTCTTTTCTTGTGGAGCTTGACGAACCGGTCTATGCGCCCGATGTTGTCCCTGGGAATTGTCCCTCCGTCGGCTCCCCCTGGCTGAAGCGTAACGGAAGGACGCTTTGAATTTTCATTGACCAGAACATGATTGTTACTCAGAATATAACGGCTTAGCGGACGTTTTTTTTCGCTTACAATCAACCCTGCAGTTCCCGAGACACTTGTCGTTCCAACGCTATAACCAGCGATTAGGGGCCGGATCCTTCTTCGGAAGCGTGAGGGAGTTAAACTATTTTTGTGAAATTTGGTTGACCTCACAATGCGAACGGGAATTTCGGATTTTAGCTTTGCGGGCAAAGATATTGCTTTGGGTTTTCCTTTTCCTCTTTTTCTTTTGCCGGCCGCAGTCGAAATTGCATCCGCATAGACAATGACGGCTGCACCTTTATGCGGCTTGGAAGGTTCGCGAAAACCGACGCCGACACCATGAATCCCCCGCTGTTTTAGCATTCGGGCGGCATAACGCTGTTTAAGCAAATAAGCTTTACGAAAACTGGCCAATGGAATCACCTTTTCTTCTTTATTTGCTTTATTCTATGCATTGCATGCCAAGGGTGTATGGAGGATTAGGATGAATGGCTGGAAGGTAAGTTTAAAGATATGTACATATGACGTGAGATTTCAATTGGAGATTCTTAGACATTCCGACATTAGAGACCCGGCTTACGGCCGGGTCATTTCATATCCATTTCGAATCGAGGAGAACGAGGACCTGAAGGTCCTCAGTGGCCGGCGGGCAGCTCGGATATCACGATTGTACCCGCGGTATACCGGTGCTTTTATATACCTGATACCAATTTGGAGTCTTTGATCGTTATAGATGCTAACCAATTTACGAATGATTTTGGAGAGCCGATTGATGCTTTTGACGGCCTATCCTTAAACAGTATTCAAATTTATTTATGAATGGAGCTATACAAGAAAGCAGGATATATTCCACTGAACCTTCCGCTTTGAGACTTGATCTTGGTCCGGATGTTGTATTTGCAAGAACACCGATTATCATTGAAAATGTGGAGTTGAATGTGCTGCGAGGGTAGTGGCATAGTTTTTCGGCTGTGACCGCTTGGCGGCATCATGCGCCCTTAGTCAGCGGGACCGGGAAATCCCGGCCCCTGCTGGGATGAATTAGAACGGAGGAAAAGGGATGAAACTGCAGGGAATAAACCATTTTTGCTTTTCCGTATCGGATCTGGAAAAGTCCATTCTATTTTACCAGACCGTATTTGACGCCAAACTGCTTGTAAAGGGAAGATCGTTGGCTTACTTTGATCTGAACGGTCTCTGGGTCGCCTTGAACCAGGAGGATGTCAATCGGGACAAAGAGGTCCATACATACACGCATATTGCCTTTACGGTCAAGGAAGCGGACTTGGAGAGATGGCTGGAGAAATTGGAGCAGGCGGGTGCTGTCGTGCTGCAGGGTCGAAATCGGGATGCGCGGGATTTTAAGTCGGTCTATTTTCTAGATCCGGACGGTCATAGATTTGAATTCCATACCGGCACGTTGGCGGACCGCATGAATTATTACAAGACAGACAAGCCGCATATGCAATTTTTTGACTGATTCTGCTTGCGCGTTATAATTTTGCTGTTGGGATGAATGTGAAAATACGATAGAATAGAGTTTGTGTGATGGAAATCATAGTTCGATGTATAGGCTAGAATGGGGGAATCCCATGAATAAGAGAGCTGCGTCGATTGATACACCGCAACCGTTGTAATTTCAGTCTATCTTAAAAATATCGAAAGAAGCAGGTTAATGGCAATCATGAAAAAATTCAAAAAGTTCTACATAGAAACAACGAGCATTTGCAATCTGGCCTGTAGTTTTTGTCCGCCGACCCACCGGCAATCGCAATTTATCAAAGTGGAAGATTTTGTGAAAATTCTTGACGATATCAAGCCTCACACCGACTATATTTACTTTCACGTCAAAGGAGAGCCGCTGCTGCATCCCAAAATCGATCAACTGCTCGATATCAGCCATGAAAAAGGGTTTAAAGTTAACATTACGACGAATGGCACGCTGATCCGTAAAGCCGCACCTAAGCTTCTCGGTAAACCGGCGCTCCGGCAGATGAATTTTTCCTTGCACAGCTTTGACGGGCATGAAGGATCAACAGACAGAGAAGGGTATATCACCAGTGTTTTATCCTTCGTTAGGGAAGCGACAGCAGCGTCTGATATGCTCGTGTCGTTCCGGCTCTGGAATTTGACGAGGGATAACGAGACTAACTTGGAGCTTAGCCGAAACCGCGCGACTTTGGAGTTGATCGAGAAGGAATTCGGATTGGATTTTCATATCGAGGAAAAGGTGGTGCCCGGCAGCGGCATTAAACTGGCTGACCGCATTTACCTGAACCAGGATCATGAATTCGATTGGCCGGATTTAAGAGCCCAAGAAGACGATGGCCGGGGTTTTTGCCATGGTCTTCGCAACCAAGCGGGAATTCTCGTGGACGGTACGGTCATCCCGTGTTGTCTTGACGGCGAAGGGATCATTAACCTGGGCAATGTCCATGAGACACCGTTCTCGGAGATCGTCGAAGGCGAGCGGGCAAATCGGTTATACGACGGATTCTCTCGCCGTGTGGCGGTAGAGGAACTGTGCCGCAAATGCGGATACCGTCAACGGTTTGGTGGAGCGTAATTTGGCGGGGATAAGAAGTGTGCATATGAAGGGCTTAGTAACTAATGTTCTAACGAATCTGACAGTTGCTATTTGCCTATATTTCAGTAATTTTGGAATTTAAAGAACTCCAGACACGCTATTGAGAGAATATCAGCCTTTTGGGGAGCTTTTTTGGCAAATAAAGACTCCTGAGTTCATTAAAATCTCTAAAAGGGGAAAACGCGATAAATAGCGTTTGGAGGGTTCGTTAGATCCTTACGTGCTATGCCGGACATGAGAGAACAAATAAGAAACCACCCTGGGGCTTGACCCTTGATCTTCCCAGGGTGGTTTCTTATTGCTATTTAGTCACATCAGAGGGGTCCAGCTTCAAACGGGATAGATCGACCGCGGGGACAAGTCCTTCGCGGGAAGCCCGGTCAAGCAGGGCAGTGATCGCGGCGTAGCCGTCGTCTCCCAAATTCGCCGTGTACTCATTGACGTACAAGTTAATATGGGCTTTCGTTACGTCCGGGGACATTTCTTGCGCATGCTGGAGTACGTAATCCGCAGAGGCCTCGGGATGGGTCCAGGCGTACTCTACAGAGGCGCGGATCCACCCTGAGATGGCGTTCAAATCCAGGGAACGCCGGGCAATAATGGCCCCGAGCGGGATAGGAAGCCCGGTGTCGGACTCCCACCAGCTGCCGAGATCGGCAAGCATATGCAGACCGTAGTTCGTATACGTGAACCGGGCTTCATGAATGACGAGCCCGGCGTCGATCGAGCCGTTCTGAACGGCCGGCATAATTTCGTCGAACGGAAGTACGACGATCTCGCCGATGCCGCCCGGCACGTTTTGCGCGGCCCATAGCCGGAATAGCAGGTAGGCGGTCGAGCGTTCGCTCGGCACAGCGACTCGCTTACCGGCTAGGGCTCCTGCGCCTGGCTGGCCGTCCGCCGTCAGGACGAGCGGTCCGCATCCGCGGCCGAGCGCTCCGCCGCAGGGCAGCAAGGCGTACTCGTCCAGCATCCAGGGCAGGGCGGCGTAAGAGATTTTCAGGAGATCGGGACCATTGCCAGCGGCCGCAAGGCCGTTGGTAATGTCGATGTCCGCATACGTGACGTCAAAGTCCGGTGCCCCGGGGATGAGACCGTGCACCAGGGCATGAAAAACAAAAGTATCATTAGGGCAAGGCGAAAAAGCTATATTCATGATTGCAGCACCTCCGGTAGTAGTGAGCAGGCTTGTTCCAGCGCCTGCAAAGCTTCGCCGATCTTCCAAAGCTCGCGCTGGCGCGGGCCGACGCGATTCGAAACCGCGCGGATTTCCAGCGCGGGGATTCCCAGGCGGTGGGCGGCCGCGGCGACGCCGTAGCCTTCCATCGCCTCGGCGGCAGCGCCGGGTACGCGCTCGGCCAACAGCGCGGCCGTGGCCGCCGAGCCCGTGACCGTGGACAGTGTCAGCACCGGTCCGTGGCAAACGGGCAAGCCGGCGGCCTGGGCCGTCTCCGTCCAGCGTGCGGCCAGCGCACTATGGACGGGCACGCGGGCCGAGCCGAAACCGAGCTCGTCCACGCTGGAGAAGCCGTCCGGCGTCTCCGCCCCGAGATCGGCGGCGATGATCTCGCTCGCGATCACGAGCGAGCCGACCGGCGCGCGGCCTTCGAAGCCGCCGCCAATGCCGGCGCTGACGACGAGGTCGTATGCGCCGGACGCCAGCTCAGCCGCCGTAGCCGCCGCGGCCAGCGCAGGCCCGACCCCTGCCAGCCGCACGTCAACGGCCGGCCCCCCGCCAACGTCTGCTGCGGATGCGGAAGTCCCCGCAGCAGACGTGCGGCCCAGGCCGCGCAGCACGGCGTCGCGTTCCGCCTCGACCGCGGTCATGATCAGCACCCGCTTGATCGGTGCGCTCGGGTCGCGCCTTGGTGACGGATTGCTTGCTTGATCTGTCATATCATTTTGCCAACTCCTTAAGTCAGTGACTCACGTTCACTTTCTTTTATTGTTTAACTCTCTTCATAAGACACTCTAGTGGAGAATCAGGACCTTCCGTATTGCTGGGGCCGGTCGATTTCGGCACGAAGCTCCTTGGCGGCATTCAAAGCCCAGTAAGGGTTGCGGAGTAGTTCCCGGCCGAGGAAGATCAGATCGGCGCGTTTATTGCCGAGAATTTCTTCGGCTTGGGTCGCATGCGTGATCAAACCGACGGCCCCGGTTGCGATTTCCGCCCGGTTGCGAATTTCCTGAGACAAATTCACCTGGTAACCAGGATAGATGTCAATGTTCGCAGGCACAACAGCACCAGAGCTACAGTCGATCAAATCAACGCCTTGTCCTTTCATTCTCCGTGCAAATTCAACATATTGATCCAACGAATTTCCGTTCTCATTATATTCGTTAGCGGAGACGCGGACGAATATTGGACCGTCCCACACCGTTTTAACCGCCTCGATGATTTCTCCCAGCAGCCGATAGCGATTATCTAAGCTACCCCCATACTGATCCTGTCGCTTGTTGGCTAATGGGGACAGAAATTGATTAATTAGATAGCCATGGGCAGCGTGCAACTCGATAATATCAAATCCGGCTTCCTTCGCCCGGCGGGCTGCATCCCTAAAAGCACCGACGACCTTCTGTATGTACTCGTCATCAGCCTCGGCAGGTGTTCGCATTCCCGGGAACGGAAAGGCCGACGGAGCATAAATTGTTTCGTCCAGTTCAGCTTTACGGCCAGCATGGGCAAGCTGAATTGCTGCCTTGGCTCCGTTCTGGTGAAGGAGGTCGGTAATTTCCCGTAATCCGGCAACATGTTCTTCGCTCCAGATACCCAAATCTCGATAGGAAATCCGTCCTTCCGGCAGAACGGACGTTGCCTCCACGACGATTAGCCCGACGCCGCCGACGGCACGGGTTGCATAATGGATCCGGTGCCAATCACCGATTTTTCCATCCTCGTTCGGAGATGAGTACATGCACATCGGGGACATGACGATCCGGTTTTTCAACGTGACATTTTTTATGGTATAGGGTGAAAATAGTCTGTTTTTCATAGGTTTGCTCCTTTTTCACGATAGTCTACATTGAATGATTCTCTATGCCTCTGCTGTCTATGTTAGAGCAAAGAAATTGGCGACACAAGTCGAGCCCGTGAAATCTCCATAGACTCTTCACAATTTCTACATACCTCCGGGGTAAGTTTATAAGGAAAGAAAATAAGCGAAAATGGAAAATGGAGGGATGTTACATGAACCATAAAAAGTGGGCTATCGGGCTATCTGTGCTCTTATTTACCGGCGTCGTGGCTGCCGGCTGCCAGTCTGCTGGCAATGAAACGGCAGGAAGCGGGACGGTGAAGACCGCAGTCACAGCAGAAGGAAACGGACAAGTTCCTTGGATCGCAACCAAAAATACGACCCGGATTAACTCGTCTGACCCGGTTGAAGCAGCGGTCTTGGTATCCCGGTCATTGTGGCCGGCAACCGCGAAGAGCAATCGTCCGGGGAGCGTGGTGCTGGTGGATCCAGGAAATTGGGGAATTGCGGCAGCCAGTGCCGATCTGATCCATCATCCCAATAACGGTCCGATTTTGTTCGTGACGACAGACGGTTTGCCGAAGATGACAGCGGATGAATTGAAGCGTCTCTCACCGACAGGGGCAGAGAGCAACCACGGAATTCAGGCAGTGCTCGTGGGTCCGGTTACAGAGAAGGTAAAAGACGAGTTGAAGAGAATGAAGCTGAAATTCGATCATATTCAGGGGAGTGAGCCTGCCGCCGTGGCGGAGGCGATCGATACGTATTACGCCGAAGCTGCCGGTGAGCTTCCAAATTCCGTCGTCGTCGGCTCCATAGATAAGGCGGAATATACGATGCCTGCGGTCAACTGGATTGCACATATGCCGGAGCCGTTGCTCTTTGTAACGAAGGATGCCATTCCCGCAGAAACCGAGAAAGCTTTGCAAAAAAGGGGCGGAAAGGCTCATATTTATTTAATCGGCCCGGAATCGGCTGTTTCGAAGAATGTTGAAAACAAGCTGCAAGCCTTCGGAACCGTGACCCGGATCGCCGGAGACGATAGTTATGAGAATGCGATTGCCTTTGCCAAATTCAAAGATCCGGAAACGGGTTTCGGATGGGGCATTACGACACCGGGACATAATTTGTCCTTTGTAAATGAGGAGAAGATGGAACTAGCAATCGCGGCGGCTCCGTTTTCCCATTTGGGTAAGCATGCCCCCCTTATATTTACGGACAGAGACAAGATGCCTGGCTCCGTGATGGAGTACATCATGTCTATCCAGCAAAAATACAAGGATTCGCCGGCCGAAGGTCCGTACAATCATGCCTGGATCACTGGGAACGAGAACGATCTGACGTATTCGGCACAAGCGGAGATCGATGACATGCTGGAGATCGTATCGGCTTCCGGTGAGGGCCATGGTGGTATGGGACATTAAGCGAAAAACATCTATGACCCGAATTCGCACTTGTTCACGGTATAAGTAGCCGGACCCTTGACCCGAAGAACTATATCGTGTAGTATTAGTGTCACTTTGTTCCCTAGGGTTCCGCGGCGGTGCGCCGGTCTTGGTCCGAGAGGGAACGCGCAGAGCATACTCTGCGGACACGGAGGGATAAAAGCCCGGGAGGATATCGACGAGGATATCTTCCCGGGCTTTTTGGTTGCGGATATAGAGATATTAAAGGAGATCCGTTTCAATAGTTCAGCTTATATAGGGGAGAATCCTCGGCGAGGTAAATTATAGAAAGGGAGAGAAGATCATGAATCGTTATTGGAATCTCATTTGGATCGCGGGCCTGCTCGAAATCGGCTGGGTTATCGGTTTAAAGCATTCGCACGATGTCTGGTCATGGGCCGGCACAGGATTTGCCATGATTATGAGCATGTACTTGCTTATCCTAGCCACAAAGAAATTGCCGGTTGGAACCGCCTATGCGGTATTCACCGGAATCGGAACGGCGGGAACGGTACTTGCGGAAATGGTGTTATTCGGTGAACCGTTCCGGATTGTTAAACTGTTATTGATTCTTTTGCTGTTATCCGGAGTGATCGGGTTGAAAATAGTCACGGTCGAGCCTCAAACGAAGGAGGTGCAGTAACATGGCATGGTTATTGTTAGTTCTTGCTGGTTTGGGTGAAGTCGTCGGAGTAGCCGGAATTAACCGGCTAAACCGGTCGCGGGATTTTAAATCCTTCGCCTTACTGTTCGGAGGCTTTATCATGAGCTTGGCGCTGCTCTCGATCGCAATGGAGTCGATCTCCATGGGTACCGCCTATGCCGTATGGACAGGAATGGGAACCGTGGGGAGTGCGTTGGTCGGTATGTTTATTTACGGAGAGTCTAAGGATTTCAAGCGGCTCATCTTTATTGCGATGGTGTTATCGGCCGCTGTCGGATTGAAATTAATGGCATAATTGCTTAACTCGCATAATAAAAAACCGCTCTATTCGGTAAAGAACCGATAGAGCGGTTTTGTAGTTAAGCCCGTTTGGTTGCTTGGGCAAATCGGTCTTTGATTTGTTTGTTGTTGCGCTTCATCGCCGTGCGCTGCTCACGCAAGATTTGCGAGGAGTTTTTATTCAAAGGAGCAAACAGCAGCGCCTCTTTGGGTTGAATTCCGATAGCTTTGCTAACCCGTCCGTTCTTGGATACGAATACTCCGGTACTCATGGCTGCATCCCTCCCAAACAAAGTTTGATCATTTCGATAATCAGCGGATTTTTACTCATTATAGCATGGTTGACACTTTCTTTGTAGTGGATGAATTTCTTATAATTCCAGTCCGGATCGGCCGGATAGTGCAGAGTCAGGACATAGTTACCCGCCCGGATACAGTGGTAGAACATGCTCTTGGCTTCTTTAAAAAACACTTGTTCTCCAGGATCGTCTAATTCCATAGTGAGCACGACATAAGAACTCTTGTCGTCCAACGTAAACAGGGCGACCGAGGCGGCGCTTCCCGATTTCGATACCAGATTCAGGCCATCTTCGCGAAGTTCATAAAGGGTGGCAGCACAGCAGTCGCTGTATTCGCCGATACATTCGGACATATATTGCCCGTAAGTTTGCTCGATCTTTCCACCCGACAAGTGGTGCATAATCAGCTCAAGGAACTTATCGGCCTGCCGAAGTCCCGAAATACGCAAATTCGGCAGCAAGCCGACCATCAGCTCGAATGCCTCGTCAAACTGATCAAGCCGTCCTGCATTCTGCTCAATGGATTCCTCTAGCGGAAGCAGGAGAGAACCCCTCCGCAGCAGATCGCTGAAATACACCTTCCAATCAATCATTACCCCAAGGGACAGATCATCGATATACACTTTCCGCATTAACATGTCATAAAAAAGGTACCAGACATAAGGGTCAACATTTTGCGGAACCCGTTCGTCTCCCTTAAGCATTTCCATCATATGATCCGGAGTCGGAAATCGCTCTTCTTTCGAAATAAAACCGTCGATATATTGATCGAGAATAGGCTTGACCCTTCCAAAAAAGGCTGACTTGACCTCTACGTCTCCAAAAACGAGGATCGTTTTTTCCTGTTCGTGCGCCTTGATGAATTCCATATGCGTTACGGTTCTCTTCGCCTGGGCATGATATGTACCGGCCTTGCCGCCAATAAACAGCAGATAGATATCGCATTCTTCCACAGCTTCCAGACATCGGATTACGGGATCTACATGAGCGGGCCAGGGCCCTAAGTTCTCTTCCCACATGACCGGTTCGTGCCCCAAGGCTTCAAGCTCCCGGAAAACGCTGCGGCGCAAAGGTTTCAGGCCGTCTTCATTTACGGAACTGATAAAGATTTTAGTTCTTGCCAAGAAAGTGACCTCCCCCAAAGGTGCTCGTTTCTCCCATTATAACCCAGACTTAACAAAAAAGATCGAGGGAAACCTAATTATTGCGATCTCAGACTTGCAATACAAATAAAGTTCATGTAATATACTATCCATAGCGACTGAGTAAATGTAAGTTGATGATTTATTTTAATTCGATAAGGAGAGATTATTCTAATGAGCCAATTTTTAAATGCCATCAAAACAAGACGCAGCGTGTACGGAATCAGTAAGGAAATTCCGGTATCGGAGGAACGGATTCAAGAAATCGTTGAAGAGGCAGTTCTTCATACTCCATCTTCCTTTAACTCGCAAAGTTCAAGAGTGGTTGTTCTGTTTGGTGAGCAGCACGATAAATTCTGGGACCTGACCAAAGAAACGTTGCGTAAAATCGTACCTGCCGACAGCTTCGCCCCGACGGAAGAGAAGATGGGCGCTTTCCGCAGCGGACGCGGCACTGTATTGTTCTTTGAAGATCAAGACGTTATTAAAGGTTTGCAAGAACAATTTGCGGGTTATGCCGATAACTTCCCGGTATGGTCCAATCAATCGAACGGGATGCTGCAATTCGTAGTATGGACAGCTTTGGCTAACGAAGGTGTTGGCGCTTCGCTGCAGCACTACAATCCGTTGATCGACGAGCAAGTAGCTAAGGAATGGAAGCTGCCTGAGAGCTGGAAGCTGCTGGCTCAAATGCCTTTCGGCAGCATTGTGGCCGAGCCCGGAGAGAAACAGTTCGCGCCGATCGAAAGCCGCTTGAAGGTGTTCAAATAAGTAACTTAGTAGCTGTATTTCCTACAGTTAATTGTTATCCTTTCCGCTATTTTTGCTGGAAGTGCCTAAATTAACTGTAGGTTTTCCAGTTAGTTTGATCCGGACCTGTGCTATCTCGCGAAATAACTGTAGATTTTCCAGTTAATCTTCATAGAGCGGCCTGGTGAACCCAGGGAGAAGCGACATGGTGAAAGTGAGCTTGGTCAGAAGAAGAGGGGTGTCCGTCAGTCATCTACGATGACTTTCGGGACACCCCTTTTTGGCGTACGCCCAGCATGGGCGTCATCTAAGGTGAAAGTCCCGAACAAGGCTGGCGAGCGCTTACCGATAGAATGCCCTTCCGACTTCCTATTGGGAAGCGAAAGGGCTAAAGAGTTTATCTTCAAGCTCTTTGGGCATCAGATGAAGGTTCGCTGCCCGTGGTGAGCCAAATATCTTTGAAATCCATCCAGCCGAGATTGTTGATCACGAGCCCACGGACGGAGGGATGGACGTAAGTGTTGAGCTTTTGGTGCACCAGGAACAATATCTGGGCTTCATCCTGAAGCCGGTACTCAATTTGTTGGAGCAAGGCGCTTCGTCTTTCTTTGGATGGCGTGGCGAAGATTTCGTTCGTAATTTCGAAAATCCACTGTCTTAGCCTGCGATCGAGATGCTGGTAAATCATGCTGTTCTTTTGGAGGAAACTCTCCAGTTCGCAAACCTCATCTTCCGCAAAAACAAGGCAAAATAGAAGGGCATCCGCCTCCTGCGAGGTTTCCGTCTTTGTGAGCGAGTTCTTATCTTCATACCGGATATTTACCGGGATTCCGATAGAAGCACACTGCTGGCGGATCCATTCCGCGTCCACGCATTCCGACTCTCCCGTAACCAGCACGAAAGGCGTGCCGTCATACCCCGATTGCTCAAGCAGGCTCTTGGCGGCACAGGCATCATGCCAATATACGTCCAGCGCAACTTCATCTCTTGGCAGAAAACTTCTCGCAGGATATCCCGACTTCCCGGAATGACGAATGAAGGCGGCACGGTCTATGATCAGATTCACGGCTTGCCGGAAAGAGAGGGACTGCTGAGGCCCATCCTTATTGCGGTTCCAACTGATGAGACTGCAGCCTTTGCTGAGCGTTTCGATGCGCTGCCAATCCTGCCCCGCCGTACCGGGAATACGCGAGTCATTCGCAATGAGCTGCTCCCATTTTAACTTGGACACATTAGGAATATTGTCCGGCATGAAAATGAGCTTTACTCCGTCCAGATAAGGCCTTCCCAGAAAATATCCGTCATGGACAATTAAATCCATGCGGTTGTTGCACCAGTGGACGATTTTGAAAGGCCCCGTGCCGCTAGGCGATCTCCAGTAATCGCGATCTTCCTTGACTGATAAATCCGAGGGGACGATGGAGGCACAGGAAGAACACATCAATCGAGGGAACAGCCAATTGGGCTGCCGCAAGGTGATTCTTACCGTTCTGCCATCGATGGCTTCAGCGTTTAGCATCATACTAACGAGCCAGGAATTCATGGAATTCCGTAATCGTTCCAGCGTAAAGACTACATCCTCCGCGGTTAAAACCTTTCCATGATGGAACATAATCCCTTTGCGCAAATAGAAGGTCCATTCGGTGCCCGAAGTGTTGGGCTCCCAGTGATGGGCAATTCTCGGCATGATTATTTCCCGTTCGGAATCGTATTCCACCAGCCGGTCGAACAACTGCCGCACGAGATGAGAATCGAAGCCGAAGAATAGCTCGGCAGGGTCCAAGGAGACGGGAGCCCGATACACCGGGAGACGGAACACATCTTTATCCTGGGCATCCGAAGCGATTCTTTCCACGCCAAACTGATCATTTAACCATTTTAGAAACTGATCCAGTATAGATTTATCTTCTTCGTACTGATGCAGGAACTCGAACGCTGACCGATATTCCCCTTTTTGTGCCAGCCGCTTGGCAAACTCCAGCAGAAACTGTTCCCGTTTGACCCTAAAAGTGATCCGCGAACGGTTTCCTCTGCCTCGGCCGGGTAGCCAGGTGATCAAGTCTTCCTCCTGTAATTTGCGGACGATCAGCTTTACGTTGCGCTCCGTACAATGAAAGAGCTCCGTTAAGTCCTCAAGCGTTGCTTCATATTCCTCCTGTTCCCCGGACACCGGTCCGGCGTAGTGGTTAAGCAGCGTGATGTAACGTTCTGCCGTAAGCATAGAATCCCTCCCCAAAGCGACCCGGTCACCCCCTGTACAAGCTAATTCAGCTCAAAAGGGGAAACACGTTTTTCATAGTGTACACTTTTTGTTCCTGATTTTAAAGCAGATAATGGAAACAAAATTAAAGCCGGAACCGTGATGGAGTGAAGGGAGAGGGACTAGTTGAGTTACGAAGAACTGTACAGAAAAGAATTGGAACTGAAAGCATATCATAATCCGATTAGCTGTATCCGCCAGATCAGGAATGAATGCAGAGAGCGGAAGATGACATACCGACTTGGAAAAGAAAATAAAACCTGGATAACCAGGTTTCTGGGAAAGATATCCGGGACTAAGAACTCTCTTTAATGGACTCGGAGCAATTAGACAAGTAATTGTTTGAATTCTTGCGTCAAAAGAGGAACGACTTCGAATAGATCACCGACAATGCCATAGTCCGCGATCTTAAAGATCGGCGCATCGGGGTCCTTATTAATGGCGATAATTACACGCGATTGACTCATGCCGGCGAGGTGTTGGATCGCTCCGCTGATACCGCATGCGATGTAGATTTCCGGTGTAACGACCTTACCGGTTTGCCCGATCTGGAGGGCATAATCACAGTAGCCCGCATCGCAG
>DJTQ01000312.1 GCA_002439285.1 Paenibacillaceae bacterium UBA6304 | reverse complement strand
CAGCGCTGCTGGGCGCCGGCTGCGCCGTGCTTGCAGCCGGTGCTTTGCTCGCCGCGGCGGCCGGCGGCCTGCCCGGGCGGCTCACCCGCGCCGCCACGCTGTTCGCGCGCGGCGAGATGTACGCCGACGCCCTGCGGCTGCTGCGCGAAGCCCCCTGGTTCGGGCAGGGAGGCGATGTCTGGCGGACGATGTTCCGCAGCATCCAGAGCCGCCCTTACGTCGGCAGTGAAGTGCACAGCGGCTATATTGATATCGCGCTGGATCTGGGCGTAGCCGGTTTGACGGTGATGCTGGTCTGGCTGATCGTCTCTGCCGCTGCCCTATATCGTTCCGATCGCCGTCTCCTACCGGCACTCTGTGTTCTCTTGCTGCATAGCGTGATTGATTTCGATATGAGCTACGGCCTCTTTTGGCTTCTAATCCTATGGTTGATGGTTTGGGGAAGAAACGGCCGGGGAGGGCAGCAGGAGCATTCGAATGGTTGGCAGCCGTTCCGGCCCATGTATCGGCGGGAGCTTGGCCAGGCTTCTCCGGGAACCGCCCGATCCAAGATCCGGATAGCGGTGTTGGCTGTTATTGCTCTGTCTCTGTTCACCGGCGGCGTCAGCGGGCTGCGCCAGGCGGAAAGTTTGCGTCTGCAGCGCTTGGCGGCCTCAGCAGCCGTCCCGGCCGAGGCGGCCCGGCTGCTGGAACGCGCGGTCGCCTGGGCTCCCGCGCGGGCGCAAACCCGCCTGGCCCTGGCTGCCGCCTTGCCTTCGGCCGAGGCGGCAGAAGTGCTTCGCCGCGGGATGGCTTATGAGCGAAGCCATCCAGGCCTGGAGCTCTCGCTCGGCACGGCCCTCGCGCAGCAGGGCGACCCCGCTGCGCTTGTGCATCTCCGCCGGGCCGCGGAGCTGGACCGTTACAGCCGTGCCGTGCACACGGCCGTGCTACGGGACATCAGCCTGCTGGTCAACAGGCTGGACGAAGCCGGCGGGACAGAACAGTCCCGCCGGGCTGCCGCAGAAGGCATAGAGGCATACCGCAGATACGCCGAGTTGGCGGAAAAGGCTCGGAAAGTTCGCGATGACCGGGATTTCCACTTGACCCTTGAGGCGGTTTTACTGGTGAGAATGCTGGAAGTGCGAGGCGAGGGGAGATCCCGAGTTTATGACCTTCCGAAGTTGCCATGACCTTGGGCTTCATATCGTCCGCTTCTAACTACCCGCCGAACGCGCTGCGAAACGCGTGCGAAAGCGACTCGCGATCAATCTGCCACAGTTCAGCCAGTTCGCCGCTGACCGCTTCATCCCACCAGTCGGCGAGCATCTTCCGGTTGCTGGTATGTTCAGCGATCCACAGAAGATTGCCGATTACCTTTTTGTAATAGAGCGATTCGCCTTCCTTGATAAGCTCCTCGGGAATGTATACGCCGAGCCGCTTGACCGTACGGTACAATTCTTTGCTGCATCCGCGGCGAATTTTACGCGGCGTAGGGAGCGGGGAAGAGTGTTTTCCGGGCGCTTTATTCATATTACCGCCTCCTTTTCTCCCAACTTATGCACAGGACGGAACAGGAGACACTGATCCTTCTATCCAAAGTAGAATGCATGTCCCTGGCTATGATAGAATAGATTAGTGAAAAGGCGTGTTTTACCCGTGCTTAATACGTTTAGGGAGAGAGGACTACGCGGTGGAGTGGATTTCTGATGTAGTTGCAACATTATTCGATTGGATTCAGCAATTGGGGTACTTCGGCATAATGCTCGGTCTTATGATCGAGGTTATTCCGAGTGAAATCGTGCTTGCTTATGGAGGATATCTCGTTCATGAGGGGCACATCAATTTTGTGGGCGCCGTATTGTTCGGCGTCGTCGGCGGAGTCATTGCGCAATTGTTTATTTATTGGATCGGAAGATACGGCGGAAGGCCCATTTTGGAGCGGTTCGGCAAATATATCTTGATTCAAAAAAAGCATATCGATGTTTCCGAGGCATGGTTCCTGAAATACGGTCCCGGCGTAATATTCACTGCCCGGTTCATACCGGTTGCCCGCCATGCTATCTCCATCCCCGCGGGGATGGCCAAAATGCCGGTGGGTAAATTTCTGATGTTGACGACGTTGGCGGTTATACCATGGTCAGTACTGTTTGTGTATTTAGGTATGGTGCTTGGCGAGAACTGGGAGCATATCGATGAAAAGGCGGGCCCTTATATTATGCCGATTCTTCTCGTAGCTCTGGCCCTGCTGATTGTATATGTACTTGTGAAGTGGTTTAGCTCCTCCAAAAAGAAAGGAGATGCCTGAATGAGTGTAAATGTGGCTTATAAATTCGGTAAAGGGATTACGCCCCGCCAGTTTATGGAGGGAATGGAGCGGAACAAGGAGACTTTTTCGCAAGGATATGAGAACTTTGCCTGGGTAAGCGATGAAGACCGCGAGTTTTTCGAAAGCTTGAATTACCGGGATGATCTTCGCGTGCTGATTCTGGCCGCTGATTGGTGCGGTGATGTCGTACGTAACGTGCCGGTAGTTTTTCGGGCTTTGGAGGTATCTGGCTTAAAGACGGAAGTGCTGATTCTGGAAGACCATCAGGATTTAATGGATCACTTTTTGACGATGGGAGGCCGTTCTGTTCCGGTCGTTATCTTCGCGGATACCGGCGGCCATGTGCTAGGCCACTGGGGCCCGCGTCCTGCGCATGTACAGGCTTTGATGATTGAATTCAAAGCGGAAAACCCGGACCGGGAAGCCCCGGATTATGAAGTGAAAATCGGAGCCGTCCGGAAAGAGATGGCGGTAAAATATGAGGAAGGAGCCGGAGTAAACGCGTCGGTAGTTGCCGAACTTCGAACGCTAATCTCCGGATTGTAGTACGCTGATGCTAAAGATAGAGAGTTTCTCCCTGGGACCGCTTCAGACGAATGCCTACCTGCTGCGGGGGGAAGATGAGAATCGTGCTGTAATTATAGATCCGGGATCGAACCCCCGATCTTTGATTCGTCGGATCGAAGGTCTGGAGATCGAAGCGATTTTGCTGACGCATGCCCACTTTGACCATATCGGTGGCGTAGATGAGATACGTAAGCTGAAAGGTTGCCCTGTGTACGTTCATCCGCTGGAAAGCGAATGGCTGACAACGCCGAAATTGAATGGCTCGCTGATGTGGCCCGATGTTACGGGTCCGGTTACCACGGATCCCGCTGAATTCGATTTGGCTCAGGGACAGAAGCTCAACCTGATCGGCCACGAGTTCACGGTCTATCATACGCCGGGTCATTCGCCGGGCGGAGTGAGTTTCCTTTGTGGCAGCGACCTTTTCTCTGGGGATTGCCTGTTCAAGATGGGCGTCGGGCGTACTGATCTTCCCGGCGGACGAGAGGTTGATCTATTCAATTCGATCAGAGGAACCCTATTCCGGTTTCCGGATGAGACAAAAGTGTATCCCGGTCATGGACCTAAAACGACCATTGGCTACGAAAAAGCGAATAATCCATACGTTTCCTGAGGGCGTTAAGACGTATAGAGTGCTTTTACAACAAATTTTTGCACAAATAGTGCAAAAATGCTGGACAAGAATGCTTCACTTTGCTAAAATCAAGACATTAAATATTTGTAACTTTTGCGAAGCACGCAAGCTGCGGAATAATCCCGGTTTGCGTTCTTTTTTTGTCCGGGTCAATAGAATGAAGGAGATCGCCGATTATGGCGGTCTTTTTTTTGTATAAGCTGAACTAATTAGAATACGCTCATCCCGCATAATTTTATTTTCGATCTGAACGTTTTCTCCGTCTCGGTCGTACTACATATGTTTAACGGAAGCAAAGGGGTGTGAAATGTCACAGGAAAGGGAAAGGGCACTGATCCAACAAGCTCAGAAGGGAGACTCAGCAGCCCTCGCATCGCTAATTCATGATCATTATTCTTTTGTGTTCAAATATCTGGTTAAAATTTCGATGGACCCGAAGACGGCGGAGGATCTAGCTCAGGATACGATGGTCCGGTGTATGGAGAATATTGAACGTTACGATGGGTCATCTTCGTTTTCTTCTTGGCTGATTACGATTGCTACCCGTCTATTTATTGACAAGACCCGGAGACGGAAACGGGAGAGCAACTGGATGAAACAGCAGGAAAGCGCCAGAAGATTGCGCTGGCATTACGAGAACCAGCAAGAGGATTGGTCCGATCTAATGGAGCTCTTATCCCGTTTGCCGGCCGATCAGCGGATCGCCATCTTGCTCAAGCATTATTACGGATATACCTATGACGAAATCGGGGTTTTGTTAAGCATACCGCCAGGCACCGCGAAATCCCGCGTATCCTGCGGATTAAGCGAATTGCGGAAGGAGGTTGGACGGCATGACAAATAAAGAAATCTATGACGAGTCCGAAGAGCGGATTATTCAAGAGTTATCCGGGGAATGGAACCGGTTGGATAAGTTGATCCCACCGAACAACGCTCTCTCGCAGGCAACTTGGGAACAAAGAGTTCAAATGATATGGAAGGAAAAGAAGCGGGCGAGAAAAAGAGAGGATCTTCTGTTCTTGCTGATTGCCCTGACGGTAATAGGCGGAGGCTTGGTTGCTTACAGCTTCCCCTATGTATATGCGATCGTTCAAGGGCTAGGATTGGCCGTGGCCGTCGGTGTTGTGGCGGTGACCGTTCATTTGCGGAGGGGAAAAAGATATGAAACCTGAACAGATATCTCCAGGATTATGGATCTTGCTGGCTTCCCTTCTGCTTGCACAGGGGACGTGGATCTTCAGAAACGCCCGCAAGCGGGACCAAGGCAAGTTGGCGTGGTTTTGGGGGATCTGGGGCATGATCAATTTTCCGACCCCGTTGCTGGTATATTTGCTCGTTGTGGTTTTACCGGATTACCGTAGAACGAGAAAAGGCGGCAAGCCTCCTGTTTAATAATCTGGAATAGAATTTGGATAAGAAATGGGGAAAAGGAATGGATATTGATATTCAATGGGGGCTTATCATGCCCGTCATAATTTTGCAGTTAATTCTTGCTTTGATCGGCCTGATCTCGTTGGCCAAAGCATCACCCGAGTCGGTAAGAGGGCCCAAATGGGTCTGGGTTCTCGTCATCCTCTTTGGAAATATCATCGGAAGCATTGCCTACTTTGCCGTCGGCCGGAGGGAACAAGGATGAGCCGGCTAAGCGTTACTCAATTAAGTAAGAAATTTGGGATTCGCCAGGCGGTGAAGGAAATTTCATTTGAATTGGAGGAAGGCGGCTGCACCGCTTTGCTGGGACCCAACGGAGCAGGCAAGACGACGACGCTTCGGATGCTTGCGGGGTTGCTGTCTCCTACTTCGGGAAGCGTAATGATCGACGGACAGGCGACTTCGGAAATCACTTCGCGCAATCAAATCGGCTATTTGCCGCAACATCCTTCCTTCTACGGCTGGATGACGGGCAAGGAGTACGTGGTTTATGCAGCGGGGCTAAGCGGAATGACCGGAAAGCAGGCCAAGTCAGAAGCGGACATAATTTTGGAAAAGGTCGGCCTTGAAGAAGCGGCAAAGCGGCGTATTTCAGGATATTCTGGAGGAATGAAGCAGAGGCTTGGACTGGCTCAGGCTTTGGTTCACCGTCCCCGGTTGTTGCTGCTGGATGAACCGGTATCCGCCCTGGATCCGTTGGGCCGCCGTGAGG
>DJTQ01000174.1 GCA_002439285.1 Paenibacillaceae bacterium UBA6304 | reverse complement strand
TTCGCGCTGCCTCGTCTTCCTTTCCATTGCATGGCGATTCCCCCTATCCGTGTCTGTCAGATATATAGGTATGGTTGCTCGTAAACGACACATGTCTTAAGTAAATACCCAAATTTTCGATCCGTGCCGACTACTTCTGCAATAAGAAGGGCTTAACTTCTGCTGATCCATACAAACTCCAACAATTTCCATCAAATTCCTCCACAACTATCTCCGCCCTAACTCGTCCAATGATGTAAACAACAAATAATTCCAAGGTGAGGATATTGACTCTTATGAACAACATGGAAAAATACAAAAAAACCTGCTTGCTGCTAACCGCCGCCGCCCTGCTGTATACCGCAAACGGCGGATCCGCATTTGCCGACAACTCCGCTATACATACGTCAGGAACTCTTGAACAACAAGTTGAACAACAAGTACAAGCGGTAGATACACCGACAGGGAGCACAGTGTCGATTTATCTGGACGGTCGCCAGTTGCAGCCGGAAACGGAACCCATGCTCGTTGATGGCACCTTGCTCGTTCCGATGCGCGGGCTGTTTGAAGCGCAGGGCGCCAAGCTAAGCTGGGACGCGGCCAGCAAAACTGTTACGGCAAAGAAGGGCGAGACGGAACTCATCTATCGCATTGGAGAACAAACCGCTCAATTGAATGGACAAGCAATGGGGCTGACTGTCCCTGGGCGGATCGAAGGCGGTTATTCGCTGGTTCCTTTGCGTTTTGTCAGCGAAGCCCTAGGCAGTGCGGTCAAATGGAACGAGAGCACGAAGACTGTCACGATGACTTCCGCTCTACCAGTAAATTATGAAACCAGCATTCTGTGGGGCGTTAACCTCCGCAGCGCACCAGACGCGGAAAGCGAGGCCGCCTCGGATCTGCTGCCCGCCGGTGACAAGATTCACGTCGTTCGGGAGGTATCCCCATTCTGGCTGGAGGTGCGCACCCAGGATAACCGGACCGGATATATCTCGGCCAAACCGAAATATTCCGATTACTCCAGCGCTTCGCTGCGAGAGAAGCAAGCGGATGAGCTGATCGCCTACGGCATGAAGTATCTGGGTATCCCATACGAGTTCGGCGCTTCACCGGATCAGACCCAAACGTTCGATTGCTCGTCGTTCGTCAAACGCGTGTTTGCGGACACCTTGTCGGTCGATCTGCCGCGGGTCTCTTATGATCAAGCCAAACAAGGCGAAGAAGTCAGCCTCGACAACCTTCGTAAAGGTGATTTGTTGTTCTTCGACTCGCGCGGCCTGGACATCGGCCATGTGGCCATCTATGCCGGCGACGGCCAACTGCTGCATACTTACTCCGTTAAATACGGCGTTCGTCTGGAGAACTTCTCCGATTCTTGGAAGAAGCGGTTCGTGTCCGCACGGCGGGTATTTTAACGGTCTAACCTGCCTAGCCCCAACCGTCTATTCATGAGCATTCTTTGAACAGGGCATACCTCTTCCCACCAAAACCATACTAACGGTAATCACCGGAAGATGGAGGGCAGAAGATGGCCGATAAAAAAATGAGCCTGCTGATGTTCAGCGGGGAATATGATAAGGCGATGGCCGGGCTGATCCTGGCAAATGCGGCGCGGGATATTGACGTGGAAGTGACGATGTTCTTCGCGTTCTGGGGATTGTTCCTGTTGCGCGATCCCGATCGGATGACCTTGGAGGATAAGACCGTCTATGAGAAAATCATGGGCTGGATGACCCCCAAGGGACCCGAGGACCTGCCTTTGTCCAAGATGAATTTCAGCGGGCTGGGTAAATGGATGATGACGGAAATGATCGAAGACCAGGAGGCCCCGAAGCTGATCCACTATTTGAAGGGGGCCCGGAAGAAGAACGTCAAATTTTACGGCTGCAAACTCTCGGTGGAAATTATGGGCTTCAAGCCTGAGGAGTTCATTCCTGAACTGGAGATTGTAGATGCCCAAGTCTACCTCCGCGATGCGCTGGAATCGGATATTCAATTGTTCATATGAAGTAAACGAGGGTCGGGTCTAATGACGCAAGCATTGGAGCCCGGCCTTTTTGTGGCAATTTATTGACAACTGCCTTATCCGTTAACCCTTTTGGGCTCTCCTGCGTACCTTAAATCCGATACCATACATTGGAGGCGCGGCATGCTGAAGGCCAGAATCGGAGACAACAATTACACGTTACAGACAGAGAGCAGCGGGCAAGCTTTTGAACGGGTTCGGGAAAATATTATCGGCTACCGGCATTTCTTTGCCTCGCCTTACGGGAAGATGCCGATAATTTACGCCGACTGGGCGGCAAGCGGACGATTGTATGGGCCGATTGAGTCCAGGATTGCGAATGAGTTCGGCCCCTTTGCGGCCAATACCCATTCTTATTCCAATATATCCGGCCGGACGATGACCTTGGCTTACGAGGAAGCCAAGAAAATCATCAAAGGCCATGTCAATGCGGGCGAACACGATATCCTGCTCTTTGCGGGGACGGGGATGACAGGCGCGGTGAATAAGCTGCAGCGGCTGCTAGGCCTGAAAATACCCGATGCCTTCAAGCCGGTCGTCCATTTGCCCGAGGATCATCGACCGGTTATTTTCGTAACCCATATGGAGCATCACTCCAATCACATATCCTGGGCCGAAACAATCGGAGATGTCGTATGCGTTCCCCCAGGTCCCGGCGGTAATGTGGAACCGGATCATCTGGAAGATTTGCTTCACGAGTATCGGCACCGGCGGATCAAGATCGGAGCGTTTACGGCCTGCTCCAATGTCACAGGGTTTATAACGCCCTATGGCGAGTTGGCCCGGCGAATGCACCGGTACGGCGGTGTATGCATTATCGATTTTTCCGCTAGCGCTCCGTATGTGGATATCAATATGCATCCCGGACCGCCGGAAGAGAGACTGGATGGCATCCTGTTCTCCGGCCACAAATTTCTGGGCGGGCCCGGGACGAGCGGCATCCTCGTTATGGATGGAAGACTGTGCCTGAGCCGGATTCCCGATCAGCCCGGGGGCGGTACGGTAACCTGGACCAATCCCTGGGGGGAGTATTCTTATCATGAGGAAGCCGAGACCCGCGAAGACGGCGGAACTCCGGGAGTGCTGCAGGCGATCCGAATGGCTTTATGCCTCCGGCTAAAAGAAAACATGGGAGTTTGGCGCATCCGGGAACGAGAGGCTGAATTAATGGGCCGCTTGATCGGCGAGCTTGAGACCGTCCCCGGCCTTCGCCTGCTGGGAGGAAGCAGCCGGGAGCGGCTCGGGATCATTTCTTTTACCGTGGAATCGGTGCATTATAATCTGATGGTAAAACTGCTCAACGACCGCTTCGGCATTCAAGTCAGGGGAGGCTGTTCCTGCGCGGGAACCTACGGACATTATCTGCTTGGCATTGACCGGCCGACCTCCGGACAAATCGCTTCTCTCATCGCCTCAGGAGACCTCTCCCGGAAGCCCGGATGGGTTCGCATATCGCTCCACCCCACCATGACCGAGCGGGAAGTCGCTTATATCTCCTCAGCCGTTAGAGCCATTGTCGAACATATCGCGGAGTGGAAAAAAGACTACACCTTCCACCCCGGTTCAGGCGAATGGCGGCATGGGCAGGACCGGCTTCCGGGTGATTGGCGGCAACACCCCCAAGAGGAGCAGCGCCAGCTTATCCGGGAATGGTTCCGTCTCTGAGGGATCTTCGCACGCTGTAAAAGATGATGGCCGTCCTTATCCTGCGACCGTTTTAAAATAACGATAAATCCGCTGCAGTTTTTGTTCTTGCCGCCCTTCCACGTCCTCCATCGATCCGAACTCAAAAAACTTGACCGAACGGCAACGGATGCCAACAAATTGAAACAGGGCTTTGCGCATCAGTGTTTTGTGGGCGTTATTCAGCCAGTAAAGCGGATAAAGCGCGGGCCCTTTCATGGTGGATACGCAAACAACCGATTTCCCTTTCAGCAGGCCCTCGGGAAGCAGCTTGCCGTTATCTCTATAGGCAAAGCCGGAGGCGAACATTTTATCAATATAACCGAGCAGCATCGCCGGAGGACGTCCCCACCAAATGGGGTAGACGAAAACGATCTTATCCGCCCACAGAAGCTGATTCCGGTACTTCTCCAATGCCGGGTCGGCATGCATATCTCGCCTGCGCTTGTGTTCATGGAACACCAACACCGGATCGAATTGCTCCTCATACAAATCCAGTACCTGAATATCCGTAACCTTCGGGTTCTCCCCGCTACCTTCCAATACTTTTTGCAAAAAAGCATAATTCAGGCTCTTATGATTCGGATGCGTGTAAATAACCAGCAGATTCATTCAAGTCCACCTCTTTACTTATCATTTGATAAGCAAATCGTACACCGTCGCATATTAGTTGTCAAATGGTAATTGTTTTATGACAACAAATTTGCTATCGTTAAACCGAGGTGATCGGGTGGATAAACATCAGCTTTTTCAACAATTCGTTGCCTTTACGACAGCCGTGCATCAAGTGAAACACGAGTTGACCAAAGACATCAAGACGGGCGAGATCACGCCGGTACAATACAACATCCTGGAGTACATCGCGGTCAGTCAGCCTGTAACCCTCAG
>DJTQ01000116.1 GCA_002439285.1 Paenibacillaceae bacterium UBA6304 | reverse complement strand
ACATGAATCGCTTGAAATACAGCAATGAAGATCCAGCGATTTATCAAATTACGACGAATGTCGGGGTTGACCAACAAAACTTTGACGCTGGCGGCGGTTTTGAAATTCAGCAGCGCGTACTGAAAGAGCTTGGCTATCCGAAAGTTCGTACTGTTGAAGACTTTGAAAATGTTTTGAAACAATATATGGAGAAAAACCCGACTACGGACGGCCAACCAAACATTCCGCTCACTTTGAACGCGGATGACTGGAGAATTATGATCACCGTTACTAATCCGGCATTCATTGCTACGGGAGCTCCGGATGACGGTGAATACTATGTTGATCCAGCAACTTATGAGGCTAAATTGCACTACAAACGTTCGGAAGAGAAAGAATATTTCCGTTGGTTGAACCATATGTACAATGAAGGTCTGCTTGACAAAGACACCTTCGTACAAAAAGATGACCAATATAAAGCGAAAATTGCCAGTGGCCGTGTCCTTGGTTTGATTGACCAAGAATGGGGTTATCAAGATGCTGAGAATGCTCTGAAAACAGCGGGCAAAGATGATAGCACTTATGCTCACTTCCCTGTGACGCTGTCGGAAGAATATGAAGACCATTCCTTCCAAACTGCAGGTCTTGACGGTTACGGGATCGCGATCACTACAGAATGTAAAGATCCGGTTCGTGCGATCAAGTTCCTTGACTGGCTTGCATCCGATGAAGGTCAAGTCCTTAGAAACTGGGGTATTGAAGGCAAGCATTACACGGTAGATGAGAATGGACAACGTGTAATTCCTGCCGAAATTCAAGACAGAAAAGTAAATGACTCGACCAACTTTACTAAAGAATCCGGTATCATGCAGTATAGAGTTCTGGCGCCATTCTATGGCGACGGCGTGAAGGATTCCACGGGCAACTACTATACAACTAACTTCCCGGATCAAATCGTTGCTGGCTATACAGAAGCTGAAAAGGAAACTTTGAAAGCTTACAATGCTACGACTTGGAAAGATCTGTTCCCGGCTGAAGATGCATTCCCTGCTAAAGAATGGGGTGCGTTGTACAATATGCCGGTTCCTACAGACGGAGACTATCAAGTGACTTTCCAAAAAACACAAGATATTATCCGTAAGAAAATTCCGGAAGCAGTATTGGCTAAACCAGAAAACTTCGACAAAGTATACGATGGTTTCTTGGCTGAGCTGGACAAAGCCGGCGCAGAAAAAATGGAAGCCGAATACACTGAACTTGTGAAGAAGAGAGTATCCTTGTTTACAGGAAAAGAAGTTAAATAATCAGGATTTAAAAGAACTAAATAGGTTGAACAAGAAAAAGGCCCGTAGTTTGCTCGGGCCTTTTTCTCTAAGTTTAAGGATAGGAGGCCGCAGGAATGAAGGATATAAACAAAGATAAATCAATGTGGAGATTGTGGTACGATCAGCCCGCTTCCCGCTGGGAAGAGGCTCTGCCAGTCGGAAACGGGCGGATTGGCGGAATGGTATACGGAGGAGACCGTACAGAGGTGATCGCGCTTAATGAAGATACCTTATGGTCCGGATTTCCTCGCGACTCCCAGAACTACGATGCTCTCCGGCATTTGAGCCGCGCTAGAGAACTGATATTTTCCGGGAAATATAAAGAGGCCGAAACTTTAATTAATTCTAAAATGCTGGGCCGTCGCACCGAGTCCTATCAGCCTTTGGGCAATCTGAAAGTGGAGCATCACGGGGATATTCAGCCGGGTGCATATTATAGAGGGCTTGATCTGGAAAAAGGCATTGCGGAGGTGCGGTATTCTCGCGGGAATGCCAGTTTTACTCGCGAGGTATTCGTAAGTGCGGTGGATCAAGTTTTGGCGCTTAAATATGAGTCTCCTTCACAAGATTTGCTGGAATTGACGATTTCTCTGGATTCACCGCTAAAATTCACTACGAGCGTAACGGCAGACGGAAACGGGCTGAGAATGAACGGAAGGGCGCCTAGTCATATTGCCGATAATTATATGGGGGATCACCCTCAGTCGGTACTGTACGAGGAAGGGCTGGGAATCTCTTTTGAAGCGCAGATTCGTATTCTTCTTGATAGCGGAACCCTCATACACGAATCTGGCCGGGTGCAAGTAAAGGGTGCACGGTCGGTGACCGTGCTGCTTGCGGCGGCTACCGATTTTGCCGGGTACGACGTCATGCCTGGCCGTGGTCCGGCAGATATGATGACCGGGAAATGCACGGCCGCACTCGATGCGGCTGAAGACATCGGATTTAACGAACTGCGCAAGCGCCATATCGAAGATCACGAGAGCCTATTCGGACGGGTGGATTTGAAATTAGGCGGAGAGGCCCCTGCATCCTTACCGACAGATGAGCGTCTTGTACGCTACCAGTCCGGAAAGAGTGATCCGGGGCTAGAAGCTTTGTATTTTCAGTACGGGCGGTACTTATTGATGTCCAGTTCCAGACCTGGCACGCAACCGGCTCATCTGCAGGGAATTTGGAATCCGCATATGCAGCCGCCATGGAATAGCAATTATACGACAAATATTAACACGGAGATGAACTACTGGCCGGTGGAAGTATGTAACTTAAGCGAGTGTCATGAACCGTTGTTTGATCTCATTGGCGATCTGAGCAAGACCGGTGCAAGAACTGCTAGAATCCATTACGGAGCCGGAGGATGGACCGCGCATCACAATGTTGATTTGTGGCGGACATCTACACCGAGTGACGGGGATGCCAGTTGGGCGTTTTGG
>DJTQ01000219.1 GCA_002439285.1 Paenibacillaceae bacterium UBA6304 | reverse complement strand
TGAATTATGAAATTGACTCGGAAATACAGTTAATTCTCCAGAACGACTGGATTAAGGGTAATTAACTGTAGGTATTACAGTTAAGTTGCTCCCAACAACATCACCCTATCAATCCAAGCGGTGAATACATGAAGTTACTGGTTCTGATTTCATTCACTACTTCGGGGACATCTCTTCCCGTTTATTCTTCCAGTTGGCTCATATGCTCCTCGATCATTCTCTGCTTCAGCTCCCAGGCTTCCTGACTCAGGTTGACACGGTAGATTTCCGGATTCAGCTTACGCAGATATTCGGGCCAGAACATATTCAGTTGGTCTTGATGATGGGCACGAATTTCCTCCAGAGCGGGAAGATCATACACCTGTTCCCCCTCCACGAAAATAGGCTGCAGCATTGATACCGCTTCATAATCCTTCACCGATTTCTTCAGATAAGGATGTACGGGATCAAACAACCGGAGTTTGCCGCCGGAACGCGCCTGCTCTTCATGAGGCAGACAGACATAATCGGCAATCGCCTTCCCGTTCTCCTTGCTGACAATACGCAGCAAATCTTTCTTGCCCGGGGAGGTTACCTTTTCCGGATTGCCGGAAATTTTGATCGTCGGCTCCATTACCCCGTTCCGTTCCCGTTCCACAAGCTTATACACGCCCCCCAGCGCCGGCTGGTCCGCCGCTGTGATCAATTGGGTCCCTACGCCCCAGACATCGATCTTAGCCCCCTGTGCCTTGAGATCTAAGATCGTACTCTCATCGAGATCGTTGGAGGCCACGATTTTTACATATGGCAGACCGGCGTCATCCAGCATTTTGCGCGCCTGAACTGACAAATACGCCAAATCACCGCTGTCAAGCCGGATGCTTCCGAGCCGTTTGCCCTCGGCTTCCAATTGTTTGGCCGTCCGAATCGCATGCGGGACTCCGCTTTCCAGCGTGTCAAAGGTATCCACCAGCAAGGACACATAATCCGGCAACGCCTTGGCATAGATCTCAAACGCCTCCTGCTCGGAATCAAAAATCTGCACCCAGGAATGGGCATGCGTGCCTTTGGTAGGAATACCGAACGTTTCGCCGGCGAGCAGATTGGAAGTCGCGTCAAAGCCCGAGATGTAAGCGGCCCGTGCTCCCCAAACCGCAGCGTCGGCTTCCTGTGCCCGGCGTGAACCGAATTCTAGCAGCACATCATTCTCCGCAACGCGTTTGATTCGTGAGGCTTTGGTGGCGATCAAAGTCTGGAAGTTCATGAAATTAAGCAAAGCCGTCTCCACCAGCTGCGTCTCCATGATCGTGCCCTCGACTCGGATCAACGGCTCATTAGGGAAGCAGAGATCCCCTTCTTTCAGGGACATCATCGTTCCCCGGAAAGAGAAATCCCGCAATAGCTCCAAAAATTCAGGTTTATAGTTTTCTTCCTGACTCGCCAGATAGGTGAGGTCTTTTTCGGTGAAGCGCAGATTCCGGATGTATTGGACAATCCGCTCCAATCCCGCAAACACGGCATATCCGTTGCCGAAGGGAAGCTTGCGAAAATAAGCTTCAAAAACGGCTTTACGGTTATGACTTCCATTGATCCAGTGCGCATAAATCATATTGATTTGATATTTATCTGTATGCAGTGCCAAATGTTCGCTTAGCATGATGTCTCATCCTCTCCGGCTATCCTTATGTCAGAAAACGAGTGTGGAGCACTTACGTAACTGTTCCTACGATTGCTATTGGAATAGTTTCACCATTCTCCCCGCATCGTTTTCTTCTCTATTACATCTCTTCTAGACTCTTATAAATAGAGTATGTATGCCCAACTGGATTGGGGCTAGGTGTAAATTGACAGTTGCGGCGTAAAATCGGTAAAGCGATATAGCTGGGCCGGACGCTGCGAATATTGATTGGATAGCATCGGTTTATCGTTCTCATCGCGCACTTCTTCCAAGATTCCCTGGCGGCTGCGAGTCGAAGTAATCTTGCGAATGAAATTAAGCTCCGCAAAATCAGGAACCACCGTCTGAATCACCTGATACAGTTCACCCAACGTAAAATGCGGCGGCAGAAACTGTCTGGCAATCGTTGTTTGCAGCATTTGCTGCTGAATTCTCCGGTACGCATCCTTCAATATTTCACGATGATCAAAGGCTAGGTCCAGCTCTTCCAGTGCTTCCTGCACCGTAAATAAGCCCACCTCTTGGGCATCATCCGCGGACTGGCGCTTTTCCAGCACCCATTCCTCCACAAGCGCAAAAAACGCGTGTGATATGATCCATCCGCGGGGATCTCGACCCGGCTTGCTGTAGACCCCCAAATATTCCAGATGGTGTCCGTCTACCCCGGTCTCCTCCTTCAATTCACGGCGCGCCGTCTCGAAGAGAGACTCATCCTCCTGGGAAAATCCGCCCGGAAGCGCCCAAGCACCGGCAAACGGCCAGCTTCTACGACGAATCAGCATGACTTTGAGATCAAAGCGCGGCAGCGATTTCGTGGATGCTTTACGTTCCTGCCTGGTCAAGGTAAACATGACAATATCGGCCGGTATGCCGTCCGGCGTCCGGTATTTCTTAACTTCATCCTCGGGCTCGGCTTGCTGCTTCTTATTGCTCATTACGATCACCACATCAGTCATATGATAACGCCTTGTCCATCTTAAGAACATGGGCGTTCCAGATAATTAATTACATTAATAATTATTCCACTATATAAAATGAACTATGGAAAATAGATGTTAGGGCAAGTACGTAAAATGATCCTGCATCATATTCTTCGGTTCATCTTATATAAATTCAATTAGCTAGTTCGCACTTTCACTCCGCTCGCGCGGCAGACGAAACGTTGCCGTAGCGATACAGCCCAGTACGCCTTCTTCGTTGCGAACTTCCGCACGCAACGTCATCGTCCGGCGGCTTTCATGCAGCAGAAACGCCGACGCTATCAATTCTCCCTTACGCATTGCATTGAGGAAATTCACATTCAAATGGGTAGTTACCCCTTGACTGCCATTTTTTATTGCCGCTACGAGCGTTCCCATAGTCTGATCCATCATCGATGATAACACGCCGCCATGAACGATTCCCATCGAGTTTAGGTGTTGATCTCCAGCCGTCAGTCCAATCTCGACCAGGTTACTGTCCGCTGAAATCAGCTTCATCCCCATGAGCCCCCAAAAGGATTGCTCTTCCTTACGCATAATTTCATCCCATTCCATGAATCGTTACCTCCATCCTGTCTAGGCATCTTATATTAAGACCATGCCCGTTAAACAAACCTTTTATGTCATGGTATTCGATTCTACCGCATGAAGAATAAAAAGGTGCGGAAGGAAATCTCCCGCACCGACTTCAACCAATTACTCCCCATAGCCGGAAGTCGCTGCCGGCTCGCTGCCTGCCTCCACATTAACCTTATCGGAGACCGTATCCCGAATGACCGAAATGACAAGCTGCAGCAAATAATTGATATCGCTTTGACTTTGCTGGAACTCGGTGACGACCGGAATTCCATCCAATTCATCCTGCAGCTCCTCGATTTCTCGTTCGATTTTCTCTACCATCGCTTTGTTCTGGAAGCTTTCGAACGCTACGATTTCCTTCTGCTTCTTCTTGATCGAACTAATTATGGTTTGTACACGCTCATGATGCTGAATCAATTGCTCAGCCTTCTGAAACTGCCTGACTTCCTCGCTCGTTCCGATTAACGCGGCCAATTCTTTCGCCTTCGACATAATATCCTCGCGGATCACCAGATCGCGGGAATCGAATTTCGGTACGCCGCAGTCCGTATGATCATGATGATTATGATGTTCTCCCAAGGTCTTACCCCCTTCGCTCTATCGGTTATGTGACTTGTCTGAATTTCTATGTCAAAGATACAGTCTCGGACACAATGTTGCCCTTGATATACCAAGTCATCGGGTCCGTGATTTCCACGTTGACGATTTGACCAATAAGATCGCTTCCGCCTTCGAAGTGGACCAGCTTATTGCTGCGCGTTCTACCGGCAAGCACGCTTGCGTTATTCTTGCTCTCACCCTCCACAAGCACTTCTACGATCCGGCCTTGCATCGTGTCGTTGCTTATGCGACTGTTCTCATTCACTACGTCATTAAGGCGCTGTAGCCGTTCCTTCTTCACTTCCATCGGCACATTATCTTCCATCACTGCGGCCGGGGTTCCTTCACGTGGTGAATATAAGAAGGTATAGGCGAAGTCAAACCGAACCTCACGCATTAAGGAAATTGTCTCCTGGAAGTGTTCTTCCGTCTCACCCGGGAAACCGACGATAATATCCGTCGTCAGTACCACGTTCGGAATCGCGGCTTTAATTTTGCGTACAAGGTCCAGATAATGCTCACGGGTATACTTCCGGCTCATTTTCTTCAGCACTTCACTGCTGCCTGACTGAACCGGCAAATGGATATGCTCTACCAGGTTGCCGCCTTTGGCAAGCACCTCAATCAGATGATCATCAAAATCCCGTGGATGGGATGTCGTGAACCGCACCCGCGGAATATCGATCTTGCGGATATCATCCATCAGATTTGCGAAGCTGTACTGGATATCGGTAAAATCCTTGCCATACGCGTTTACATTTTGACCAAGGAGCGTAATTTCCTTAAACCCTTGACGCGCAAGCTCTCTTACTTCGGCAATGACATCCTCCGGACGGCGGCTGCGTTCCTTGCCGCGGGTAAACGGAACGATGCAATAGGTACAGAATTTATCGCAGCCGTACATAATATTGACCCAACCCCGCATGCCTTCACGCTTCTTCGGCAGGTTCTCGATGATGTCGCCTTCCTTGGACCACACCTCGACAACCATTTCCTTGCTGAATAGCGCTTCCTGAATCAGATAAGGGAGGCGGTGAATATTGTGCGTACCGAAAATCAGGTCGACAAACCCGTGCTTTTGCAAAATCCGGTTGACTACGCCTTCTTCTTGAGACATGCATCCGCATACCCCGAGCAAAAGATCCGGCTTTTCCGTCTTGAGCCCCTTCAAATGACCGAGTTCTCCAAACACTTTATCCTCGGCATTCTCGCGGACCGCACAGGTATTCAACAGAATAATGTCCGCCTCTTTCCGGTCCTCGGTAGGCTGGTATCCCATTTGTTCAAGGAGACCCTTTATCGTCTCCGTATCATGTTCATTCATTTGGCAACCAAACGTATATACAATATAATGTCTGCCGTTGCCGATCGCCTTCATCTCGTCCGGCACTGCCGTTTCGTACAGTACCTGAATATCTTCTTTACCGCGCTGCTTCTCAATGCGGTGATTCGGTTCCGAAAGAATCTGGATCTCCCGTCCACGGATTCTGATCTTCTTCCCACGCTCGTCCTCCGAGATGACCTTCGCGTCCGAGAAGTCAAAATACTTGGAGTAATCCTTACTCTCCTTAGCCATGATGCCGGCTCACTCCTTTGTGCCAATCTATCTATTTCAGTGTCTTTAAAATTCAATCCATAGCCAAAAAATGCATTACACCAAATTATATCATGATTCACAGGTGATATCCAGATGATCAAGAGAGAACCGAAACCGTAAAAGACATAGCAAATAGACCCGTTCCTAAGAACGGGCCGAATTATTTTGATACCGGGACGGAACTAGAATCCTTTGTATTGAGGTTCTTCGTTTTCCAATTGCTGAACCCTGCTCTCCACTTGTGTGACGATTTGCTGGGTTTGCTCCGCTACGTTCGTAAAGAGATTTTTAGCCTCTTGATTTTGCGTGTTGAGAGCAAACTGCTCGAGATTAGCTTGAGCGCTTTTCAACGAGGCCAGCGTCGTTTTCACCTGTGCTGCAACTGTCATTCTTTTCACCACCTTGTTCCGATTATGCATATAACACGAAACATAATGTAACCGTCGGTGCTGAACGATATTCGACTGCAAGGATGCCAGATTTTTCTTTAGTAAAATTAAGCCGGTTGCGCATAATTGGAATAATTCACTTTACGGTTTCGAAAGGAGCAGAGTTATGCCGATTTGGTTGGAAGTCATTGTGCGAACACTGTGTTCCGCGCTGATTCTCTTTGTTTTGACGCGCATGCTGGGCAAAAGGCAAATTTCCCAGTTGTCCTTCTTTGAATACATTACCGGCATTACGATCGGGAGCATCACGGCTTACCTCTCCGTAGACGTGGATACACACTGGTATTTAGGAATCATCTCCATGGCCGTCTGGTTCCTGGTGTCGCTCGGCATCGAGTACCTTCAAATCAAGAGCAAAAAAGCCCGGGATTGGATCGACAGTAAATCAACCATATTGATCAAAGACGGCAAGATTCTAGAGGAGAACCTGAAAAAAGAAAAGTTAACGAATGATGAATTGCTGGAGCAGCTGCGGAAAAAGAGTATTTTCCAGACTGCCCAGGTCGAATTTGCTTTGATCGAGCCCGATGGTGAAATCAATGCGCTACTCAAAAAAGAATACCAGCCGCTCACTCCCTCCCATCTTGGGATTAAAGTATCCCCCGAGCCGGAACCGCAGACCGTCATTATAGACGGCAAAATTATGGATGAGCCGCTGGCCACCAACGGGTTAAACCGGCAGTGGCTTCACACCGAGTTGGAGAAATTGGGCGTTTCCCTGGATAATGTGAATTTAGGTCAAGTTGACGGATACGGCCAATTTTACGTGGATCTTTACGATGATAAAATTCAGGTTCCAGCCCCACAGGAAAAAGCTACACTCCTGGCTCAGCTCAAAAAATGCGAAGCCGATCTTGAAATGTTTGCCCTCTCCACAAAAGAAACTGCCGCCAAGCAAATGTACGGATCCTGTTCCACGAAATTGCAGAAAATTATAGATGAGGTCAAACCTGTATTGGCCAGATAAAGTAACAAAGGAGGATTGCCCGGATGTCCAAGCAGAAGAATAAAAAATCAACTCCCACGCAGCAGCAGTATCAACGGTTATCCGCCGACATCGAACCTAAACGCCCCACTTTCGTTAATTGTCTTCGCGCTTTCCTGGTTGGAGGGCTGATCTGCCTGATCGGAGAATGCATTCGCCAAGCTTTTATTACTTACGGAGGGTTTAGTGAAAAAGAGGCCGGCAACCCCACTGTCGCGGTGCTTGTCATTCTGTCGATTATTCTGACTTGTTTTGGGGTATACGACAAAATTGCCCAATGGGCCGGAGCCGGAACTGCGGTCCCGGTAACCGGGTTTGCCAATTCCATGGCCTCCTCTGCCATTGAGCACCGGAGTGAAGGACTTGTGCTTGGAGTCGGTGCCGGAATGTTTCAATTGGCCGGGTCGGTTATCGTTTTCGGTACCGTGGCAGCTTTTATCATCGGCCTTATTTATGCTGTATTCGTTCCTGATTTTGCGGGAGGAGGTCATTAACATGCTAAAAGGTCATCAAAGCTGGATTTTTGAAAACAAACCCAAAATCGTTAGTACTGCGACGATCGTCGGTCCCTTCGAAGGTCAAGGCCCGCTGGCCGATGATTTCGATATCGTTCATGCCGACCTTTACCTGGGGCAAGACAGCTGGGAGAAGGCGGAAAAAGTCCTGTTCGAAGAATCCACGTCGCTGGCCATTGAACATGCCGGACTGACCAAGGAGCAGGTGCAGTTCTTCTTCGGGGGCGACCTGATGAATCAAATCATCAGCAGCAGCTTTGCCGCAAGAACATTGAGCATTCCTTACCTGGGCCTGTTCGGCGCATGCTCAACTTCCATGGAGAGCCTGGCTTTAGCGTCGTATATTGTCAATTCCGGCGGTGCCAATTACGCTTTGGCCGGAACTTGCAGTCATAACGCCAGCGTCGAGAAGCAATTCCGTTATCCGACGGAATATGGTTCACAAAAGCCGCCGACCGCCCAGTTCACCGTCACCGGCTCGGGTTCGGCCGTACTTTCGCTCCAGGGAAACGGCCCGGTCGTAACCTCTGCCACAATCGGACGGGTCGTCGATATGGGAATCACGGACCCGTTCAATATGGGGGCAGCCATGGCCCCGGCAGCGGTGGATACGATAGAGGCACATCTGCGTGACTTACAAATCAAACCATCCCATTATGATCTGATCGTGACCGGCGATTTATCGAAGGTCGGCTTTGAAATTGCCAACGAATTGTTGGAACGACACGGCATACCCATCCGCGAAACCAATTATCAGGATT
>DJTQ01000220.1:3510-3749 GCA_002439285.1 Paenibacillaceae bacterium UBA6304 | reverse complement strand
GAACAGCAATGATTTCTCATGATCGATATATCTGGTGTCCAGATGCGGTACGGACATCGGAGGCGCACCCACTTTGGCTTTGCCATACACCTTGGCATGATGCCGTGCTACCACGTCGGGGTTCTTGCACACCATAAAAAGTCCGCTGATCGGGAATCCGCCAATGTGTTTTCCTTCCGGGATGCCCGATTTTTGAAGCAAAGTAAGACTTCCTCCGCCCCCGCCGATAAAGACGAATT
>DJTQ01000220.1:0-3347 GCA_002439285.1 Paenibacillaceae bacterium UBA6304 | reverse complement strand
CCCCCCCCCCCCCCGCCGATAAAGACGAATTTGGCTGTGTGACGCTCGGCTTGGCCGCTATCAGCATTCCGTACCTTTAATTCCCACGCCCCGTCGCCAGTGCGCGTAATATCATCAACCTGATGTTTATATTTAATTGTGACACCCTTCTTCTCCAGGTGGTCAAACAACATGCGTGTCAGGGATCCGAAGTTGACATCCGTGCCGGATTTCATTCTCGTCGCCGCGACCGGTTCGCTGGATACCCGACCGTTCATAATCAACGGAATCCATTCCGCCAATTTGATCGGGTCATCGGAGAACTCCATCCCTTGAAACAGAGGATTGAATGTCATCGCTTCATGGCGTTTTTTGAGATAATCTACGTTCTTGTCCCCTTCAACCAAGCTCATATGGGGCAGCGGCATGATAAAATCCTGCGGATTCCGGATCAGCCCGCTGTTTACAAGGTAAGACCAAAATTGCATCGAGACTTGAAACTGTTCATTCACCGTAACCGCTTTGCTGATATCGATGGAGCCATCCGGTTTAACCGAGGTATAGTTAAGCTCGCACAGCGCGGCATGTCCGGTTCCTGCATTGTTCCATTCGTTAGAGCTCTCTTCTCCTGCGCTTGGCAGTTTCTCAAACACTGTAATTTCCCAGGCCGGCATTAATTCCTTCAGCAGTGAACCCAAAGTCGCACTCATGATTCCGGCACCAATCAAGATAACGTCTGTTTTGGTATGTCTGTCGCTCATTTTTACCGTCCCTCTACCTTAAGATTTACAGTTCTCCTGAATCATCTTAACCTGATCATAGTTTAACATTAATATAAAAATTAGAATATAAATTTTAGCTCTTTTTTTACAAATGTTTGCTATATAAGATGAACTATTGAAATTGATGGTAGAGCAAGTACGTAAAATGATCCTGCGATCGCTGTTGCTTCCTCAATTCATCTTATATAGAAGCTGTAATGTACACCTGTTTATATTCAAAAAAAGAGACCCGCCAGGGTCCCCTTTTCCATCATGTTCGATTTATGGCCGTTCGATGCTGTTCGTATACATGATCTCGCCGTACGTTCCGACGAAAATATATTTGCCGTACATCTTGATGCCGTCTTTCATCATTTCCGTACCGAACATGTTTACACCAGGGTGCTTATCGGGAATCGCAACCTTCTTCCACTGAACGCCATCCTTGGATACGTAGTAGTTGTCGTAAAAATCATACTCTTCGTGTCCGCTCTCATCAAAGGAGTGGTACATCGCATAGAAATTGCCGTCAAACGAAGTGAGGAAATGAAATCCGTTCTTCTCTTCGCTCAAATTTGTCGATTTCTTCGACCAATTCACACCGTCTTTGGAGACCCACGTTGTGGTTGTATTATACTGATTTGCGGCGACATAAGTGCTGCCGTTCCAGGCCAGAAACGCTTCATCCATATCCAGGGTCTTCAATAGCTTCCAATGGACGCCGTCCGTGGTCTGCATGATTTTTGTCGTGCCGACACCGGTATTATAGTTATGGACACGGAATGCAGCTAGCACACGTTTCCCGTCATAGACCATCGAGGTCAGCCAATTCTGGCTGACGCTATCCACGCGGGACCAGGTGATGCCGTCTTTGGAAGTATAAACGCCGTACGATTGGCTGGAAGCGACGAAGAATTTGCCTGCCCATATAATGTTGCTAAAACCGCCGTACTGATCCTTAAACTTAACCTTGGCCTGCTTCCAACTGGACCCGTCTGCAGAGTAGTAAATCCCGCCGTTGCCGGCCGCAACAAACTTGTTCGCTCCCCAAGCCACATCGAATAGATGCGATCTTCCCATTCTGCCCTGATAAGAGAACGGATTGCTGCTTCTCCACGTGGTCCCGTCGTCGGTGTATATTACGCTGCCGTTCAAGCCTACAGCTACCGTCCGCTTCCCGTTCGTCGCCAAGCCGCCGAATTCGGCGCCCAGACTGGTGCCGATCAGCCGGTAACTCCACGACTTTCCGTCCGCCGTATAGATCGAATAAGTGCCGTCAGGGCGATCTTGCATATCATTGGATCCGATCCCGGCAAAGCCGTTTTTCACCGGATAGATGGTGTAAATTTGGGTTTGGATGTGAGCCAGATCGACTTTCTTCCAAGTCGCCCCATCCGTAGAGGTGTAGGCTACACTATGGATGCCCTCATCTCCCCAATACAAATGACCCGTTGCGATATACATGTTGTGGCCATGCACAATGGTTCGCAAGCTGGCTCCGTTCGGGATACTCCCTTGCTTCTTCCAAGTAAAACCGTCGGTGGAGGTATACATCCCGTTACCAACCCCGATATACCGGTTCCCGGTCCACACCATATCCTTCACAACCGCAGCCGTATTGTAGGTTTTGGCCGACCATTTCTGTCCATCCTTGGAGACGAGCACATAACGGTCATACTCACTGCTTACAAAATAAGTACCGTTCACAACCTTCAGGGAATTGACACCATACTCCCCTTTCAAAGTATAGACCGTGGACCAGTTCTGGCCGTCCTTGGATGCAAATACGTGTTTTTTCCCCACAGCCACAAAGCCGCCAGGGCCCCACTCCAGAGCCTCGATCGTCTCTTCGGGATTGAAATCGATCTTCTTCCATGTGAGACCGTCGGATGAGACAAACCCCTCCGACGGGTTGCTGTAAAGATTCATTTCGTATTCCGTATTGTTGCCGAACATCAAATATTTCGTCCCGTCCCAGGCGATCGACGTTAAATGATAATTTCCGAATTTCGACAGGGCCTTCCAATTTACGCCGTTCGCCGACTTCATCACGGTTCCGTACGGCCCCACAGCTATGTATTCATTATTTTTTCCTTGGGTTAGCGAATAAGGCGCGTTAGAGCTCAAGGACGAGTCCAGTGTCCAGCCCTCTCCCATGGAAATTGGAGATTCTTGCAGCGTAATCGATTTGATCTCCTCGTAAGCGCCAAGCGCTTTGGCTGGTGCTCCGGGCCATGCCCATAACGATAATCCCAATGACAGACAAACCAACCATGCAAATGCTCTTTTTCCCCTCATGTTCTCCTCCTGTTGTTCATGACCATGTTGTTAGAATCATTCTTATCTTAGTCGATTGTTGTCGAAATGTGATGGGTATTTAGGCCTATAGTAGCAAAATACATACCCATTGACCCAGGCCTCCGTGGATGCGATCGATTAATTGTAAGCTCCAAAAGAAGTATTATATATTTAAAATTTTATTGATTTTTCCGATGTAAAATATATTAACTTCGAGGCGTAAATTACAACAAGGGAGCTCGCCCATTCCGGACCACTAAGAAAAGGGTTTTCCCAAAACTCATCGTAGATGGCTGAAGGACACCCCCT
>DJTQ01000218.1 GCA_002439285.1 Paenibacillaceae bacterium UBA6304 | reverse complement strand
ATTTGCTGCAGCGAAAAGATCATTTTCCCGATGTTCCCGCGCTGCACCAGCTCCCCGTTTTTCCGCAGCGTAAAATCTTCCTCAGCGGTTCCGGCCGCTCCGGGAAAAGCGATGTAGGGCGTAATCGGCGCCGAATTCTTAAAACCTTTAGCGGCCGTCCAAGGCTGTCCCTTCTTCTTCAGTTCGTTCTGCACATCGCGGAGCGTGAAATCGATGCCGAAGGCAATAACATCAATGAGCTCGTCCACCGTCATCCCGGGTTCATACCGTCTCCCTACCCGCAAGACCAGCTCGGCTTCATAATGAATTTCCCCGCGGTTCTCCGGAAGCACCAGCCCGGAACCTTTCATAGAAACTACGGCATGGGAAGGCTTCAGAAAGATCATCGGTTCGGATGGAACTTCGTTGCCGAGTTCTTCGGCATGCAGCCGATAATTTCGGCCGACACAATACACGTTCGAAATCATTTTATTCATCGATTACGCCTCCTGAGATCCCTGTTCATCTTTATACAAATTAATGATCTTGTATAGCTTTGCGCCATACATCGGGCCGGTTCGTGCAGAGCAGAATATCGCTGTGCATCGCGGCCACCCGCCGCATCCGGGGCATATCGTCCATCGTCCACGCCATGACTTCAATGCCGCGTCTGGCGGCCTTGGCGGCAAGATCAGCAGATAAATGTCTATAATTAATGGATAGAAAAGAGCAATGCAGCATCTGCAATCTTAACAGCAGATCCTTTGGCTTTCGGTCGATAATCAGGCCCGTCCGAATTCCCCGGCCGAGTTCTTTGATCTTGGCCAAAATCCGCGGCTCGAAAGAGGTCAAGACTACATCTTGCTCCATACGCCTTTTGCGTACGGCGGAGATAATTTTCTCCTCAATCCCGGGATACAGGTTCCCTTCGGTTTTCACTTCGATATTCGCCTGCAAGCGGCCCTTGATTTTATCCAAGAATTCATCCAGACTGATCAGCTTTTCTCCGGCGTAAGCCTTCGACTTCCACCTGCCGGCATCCAAGCGTTGCAACTCTTCCCAGGTTCGATCCTTCACCGGCCCCCGCCCGTTGGTCGTGCGATTCAAGGTATAATCATGAATCAGCAGGGGCACGCCATCCTTAGATAGCTGTACATCAACTTCAATCCACTGGACATAGGGCTGCTCCATCGCAAGCGTGACGGCAGCCATTGTATTCTCCGGCGCAATTCCGGAGAATCCCCGATGCGCAACGCAAAGGTTGGACACACTACCACGCTCCCTCCCTGATGTATTCCAAGGTTCAAGACTCGTCCTTGTCTCCCCTTGCTTCGCCCGAAGCTCCGATCGAAATTCCTGGCGATAAGCTCTCTACCTCTTTCAGCAATTCCGCCCCTTCTTCCTCATTCATCGGAACCGGCTGGCCTAGCTCCGTTTTGTAAGGAATCAGCTTCAGACCACAATCACCTTTCTTCGTACATTCCGCGGCAAAAACGGCGGTTTCCCATGTTCTCGGATCCTTGGATTTTGTAAAAATAAAATTCCCCGTACTATAAGCAATCCATTTCCCTTTATACTTCTCGATTCCCTGAAGCACGTGCGGATGGCCGCCTACGATCAAATCCGCGCCCGCATCGATAAATTCCCGGGCCAGCTTCGTTTGGTGTTCCTCCAGCTTCGTCGTGCGTTCCTTGCCCCAATGAACAACGACCAGCACAATGTCGGCATTTTGCCGCGCCTTCTGAATCGCCTTCACGGCTTGCTTGGAATCATATGCGGCAGCTACGCCCGGGTTCTTCCCGGCAGTCCAATGCGACTCGGGGATCACCCTGGTGAAGCCGCAAAGCGCAATCTTGATGCCCTTTCGCTCGATATATACCGGTGCATAGGCATCCGTACTGTTTTTCCCGGCGCCGACATAATGCAGCTTGCTCTTCTTCAAATGATCTATCGTATCCAGCAGTCCATTCACACCTTGGTCGAGCGAATGGTTGTTGGCTAGATTTACGGCTTCCACACCGGCTTTGGCAAGCTCGGGCAGGGCTTGGGGCGACGATTTGAACACGTATTGTTTATTCTCGGCCGCCGTGCCGCCATCCGTAACCGGCGTCTCCAGGTTTACGATGCTAAGGTCATCATTTTGAAAAAGGGACTTAACATAGCGGTACGGGTAATCATACCCTTCCTTCTGCAGTTTCTCCGCCACTTTGCTGGAAAAGATCGTATCCCCCGCAAAATGAATGAGAAGTCGCTCCTCCTCAGTGTTGGAATCAGGCACCGGTTTTTGATCCGGCTCCAGGGTTTGATTCTGGCCTGCTCCCTCTTCTCCGACTTCGTCGGTCTGATCAGACTCCGCCGTGTCGTTTGAATTCTCCGGGACCTGCACGGCATTATTCTGGTCCTGCGCCTGATCCCCATTGTTCGGGGTCTGGTCACCGACATTCTCCCCATTGCCGGTCTCACCGATCAACTCAGACGTGTACTCCGAATTTTCGGAATTTTCCGAATTCGGACTCCCCTGCATTGTACGGTCCGACAAATAAAAATAAGCGCCAACTACAACGATGATCAGAATAAGTACTACATTCAAGCCAAGCCAGAAACGATTCTGGCTCCGTTGCTTCTCCTGCTTCTTCTTGCTATATTTCTCCGAACGTGGTGGATACATGATTAACTCCCATTCCCCTCATACTCGCCTTGCTTTCTTGAACATGATTGATTTTATTATATCAGGTAACCCGAAATAAATAGAACCCCTCGCCTATTTTATGCGAAGGGTTTCTTTGGGCCTAGATAAGATGAACTATTGAAATTGATGTTAGGGCAAGTACGTAAAATGATCCTGCGATCGCTGTTGTTTCCAGATTTCTTGATTTTATAAGATCAAATGGGGTAGAAATCCGGAAACAATCATATTCCTCTGTTCATCTTATATAGTCGTTAAGACCAACCCGCGTCGTTAGCCGACGGTTCTATTCTTTCCACGTCTGGAAAATCACATCGCTGAGCGTTTCCATATACAATGGATCGGTATTCAGCGAATCGATTCGCTCCAAACGCATATCCAGCTCTTTGGCGATCGCTTTGGCTTCGATGTCGAGGTCGTACAACACTTCCAAATGATCCGATACGAAGCCAACCGGGGCTACCAGAACATCCTCGACTTGCTCCAGGCTCAATGTGCGTAGCGTATCCAGAATATCCGGACCTAGCCAAGGCTCTGCAGTACGACCGGCACTCTGCCAAGTAAACTGCCAGTTAGCAATACCTACTCGTTCGGCAACGGCCTTTGAAGTTTCCAACAACTGGTCTTGGTAAGGATCGCCCATTTCCAGAATCCTCGCAGGCAAGCTGTGCGCGCTGAATAAGACTCTTACTTTGTCCCGCTCCGCACCTGCCTCAACAAACAGATCCAATTTCTTTGATACTCTTGCGGCCAACGCCTCGATCAGCTTCGGATGTAGATGATAGCTGTGGACGAATTTCATGGCGATTCCGGCTTCCGCCGCCTTCGCCTCCGCCCGCTTGATATAACCGCCGATGCTCATCATGGAGTAATGCGGTGCCAGCACAATGCCGATCGCTTCGGTAATGCCGTCCCCTGCCATGGCATCGACACCGTCCTCAATAAACGGGCGGGCATGTTTTAAGCCCTGGTAACAAACGAATTCCTTATCTGCGTAAGGATTAAGCCGGTTTAACGTATCCTGCAGCGCAGCCACCTGGTTATCGGTGTTCGCACGAAGCGGGAATACGCCGCCGACGATCGCCTCATAACGGTCCTTCAGCTCTTTCAGCTGTTCGGCGGTCGGTGGGTTTCCGCGGCGGATATGCGTGTAATAAGGTTCTACTTGCTCCAGACTTTCAGGTGTGCCATAAGACATCACCAGTACGCCGATTTTTGTTTTCATGGTCGTCTTCACCTCAATAAATTCGTGTCATGAGTTCAATTGCATATTGTGCCGCTGAGAGATGACTTGCACCGAATATTCGTGGATAAAGTCAGTCAACTCACTAAGCTTCTCAAGCGATGCTTCAGGGAATAATCCGTGGCCAAGGTTGAAAATATATCCCGGTGCTTCCAGTCCCTGGTCGATCAATTCTTTGGCATATTGTTTAATAATGTCCATAGGTGCAGTTAAAATATACGGATCCAGGTTCCCCTGAACGGCGAACTTTCCGCCGGTACGACGGCGGCCTTCAGCAATGGATACTCTCCAGTCGAGACCGATAACATCCGCCTCAAGCTCTCTCAGGGTCGGTAACAATTCTCCGGAACTAACGCCCGGGAAATAAATTTTCGGTACATCCAAATCGCTAAGTTCGGCAAAAATACGGGTAATCGTCGGTAGTACGAACCGTTCAAAATCCTTGGGCGCAAGCGCACCAACCCAACTGTCGAACAGTTGGAATGCTTTGCCGCCGCTCTTAACGTGAGCGCGCAAATACGCAATGACCATATCGCCGAGTTTGCCCATCAGCTTGTCCCATAATTCCGGTTCCCCGTACATCAGGCTTTTCGTGCGAATATAGCTTTTGGATGGACGTCCTTCGATCAAATAGCTTGCAATCGTAAATGGCGCACCGGCAAATGTAATCAGTGGCACATCTAGCTCCCGGTCCAAAATAGCGATCGTTTCCAGAATATGCGAAAGATCCTTCTCGACATCGATCGGCTTCAGTCGGTCAATGTCCTCCCTGGAGCGAATCGGATTGTCGATGACGGGGCCGATATTCTTGACGATATCGAAGTCGATACCGATCGAAGCCACGGGATTCATAATATCGGAATATAAAATAGCGGCGTCTACGCCCAGCTTACGTACGGGCATCAGTGTAATTTCCGCTGCCAGCTCAGGCTGCCGGCAAATTTCGAGCAGACTGTATTTCTCTTTGATTTTACGGTATTCAGGATCATATCTGCCCGCCTGGCGCATGTACCACACAGGGAGACGATCCACTTCCTGCCTTTGACAGGCTCGGATGAACCGATCGTTATAAGCCACGTTAACAGGCCTCCTATACTAAAATCTCTAATATACATTATGCCCTTTTTAAAAGTAAGTAACAACTATCACACTGGCCCGTCCCATGACAATCGTATGACATTCCTCCACCAGAGTGCTCGGAAAACTGTGCTATACTAATAAGACTTTGTTTACATCCAGATGAACCCGAAAGGAAGTGAAAGCACATTGAAATCCTGGAAAGTGAACCTCATTGTGCTTTGGTTCGGACTGTTCTTCGTCAACGCCGGAATGACGATGATCACTCCTTTTTTATCGCTGTATCTGGCCCGAAATCTGCATGTGCAAGGCGAGCATGCCATCGGAATTTGGGCCGGTCTAATCTTTGCTGCTAACTTTGCGACGTCCTTCATTTTCCAACCGTTGTGGGGCAAGCTCTCCGATAAATATGGACGCAAGATCATGCTGCTTCGCTCCGGTTTCGGCATGGCCATCGTGATTACATTGATGGGTTTCGCGACGCAGCCGTGGCATCTGCTACTTCTCCGATTGCTGAACGGTACGATATCCGGCTTCAATCCTGCAGCCGTTTCGCTCATATCCAGCACGGCGCCCAAAGAGCGAATGGGCTTTGCCATGGGCACGATCCAGTCGGGAAACGTGGCCGGAACGATTCTGGGGCCGTTGATCGGCGGACTTATGGCGGAATACATCGGCTTCCGTCCTATTTTCTATATCACCGGTGCCCTGCTGTTCGTGGCTTCCATGCTCGCTTTATTGTTCGTCCGCGAGAAATTCGACCGGGAAGAAGCGGCTCATGCTCCGCAAATTTCCGTGCTGCAAGGTTTTGTCGAGCTTAACAAAACCCCGCAGTTGACCGCCCTGTTCGCAGTGACGTTCCTTCTGCAATTCGCTATGCTCAGCCCGATGTCTTTGCTCCCGCTCTATGTTGAAAAGCTGCACGGCGTTCCGACCGATGTCCCCTTC
>DJTQ01000352.1 GCA_002439285.1 Paenibacillaceae bacterium UBA6304 | reverse complement strand
TTTCGAGCAGTCCCTCGCGCTCCACGTCTTCCCCTATCAACTTAAGAATTTCACGCACATGATGCTCGATCTGCTCCCGATTGTCTTCCACGCGGGTGTTGACGTAATCTTTTACTCCAGCCATTTTAGCGCCTCCTCCTTTCCTTACCATCAACCGCCTTCATAAAGCGGCTTATTTCTTCTTACGATTTCCTCCTACAGGAGGCATTTGACCCTTGTTTTTCATCATTTTCTGAGCTTGCTGCATTTGCTTGCCATTTAAATTATACCCCATTTGCTTGGCCATCTTTTGCAGCATTTGCGGATCGTTTTGCATTTTCGTCATCTGTCTGCGCAAATAAAAGACGCCGATGATAAAGCCGCCGACCAGACCGACGATTAACGTAATAATAGGAATTACGATATCCATTACTTAAGCCACCCCTGTATAAAAATCTCAATCTCTGGCGCAGAGCCATACAGCTAGCAGTTTGCAGTTTGGTGCCTACAGTTTGCAACCTACTGTTTACAGCTTACGCACTCACATATCATAGCATTCAAGCTAATGCGATTCAAGCCAGAACGGCTTCGATAAATACCGTCGTTTCCGCCGCTAAATCCACTTCTTTAACTTCCATGTCTTCGCCCGAGCCTCGAACGACACGAACGGCCGGGCGCCCGGGCAAACCGCGGTGCTGGCGGACTACAACGCCCGTCTCTTTGGTCGATAACCGGACTGCCGTGCCGTTAGGATACACGGAAACGATACGGGTAAACTCCACCAGTACGTCCCGGTCCAGCACTTGTTCGGAGCAAGCCATCAATCGCTCGCACGCTTCGTGAGGCAGTAGTGGGCGCTGTCCATCGCTCCCTCCACCGCCAATGAGATTATCATACATATTGGCCGCCGCTACGATTTTGGGGAAAAGATGTATCTCATCCCCACTCAGCCCTCGCGGTAAGCCTGTCCCGTTCAAGCGTTCATGATGCTGAAAAGCCGTATGCGCGATGAGCAGATTAAATTCCCGTTTGTGTTTGAGGATTTCAAATCCCCGCCAGGTGTGGTGATGCTTCATATCCTCCGAATCGGCATTGTCCGGCAACGTACTCCCTTTGCCGATATCATGAAGAAGCGCTCCGATAGCCAGATCCTTCAATTGGCCGAAATTCAGCCCCAAATTAAGCCCAATCATCGAGGATAAGAGGCATACATTGACGGCATGCAGATACGCCGCGTTGTCGGCCGTACGAATCTCCGTGAGCTGGACCATGATCTCTTTGTGACCCAGGACATCTTGCAGCAGATGATCGACGGATGCGCTGATTTTGCGGGGATTCCAATCCTTGCCCGACCGGACCGCTTCCAGCGTCTCGCTCATCTCGCGGAATACCGCCTGTTTCGTCGATTCGCTCAATACATCTTCTATCTCGATATCCTCATAGTCGGGATCCTTGATGTAAAGCATCGTAACACCGATCCGTTTCAGCGTGTTGATCATATAGACCGTCAGCTGAATGCCCGCCGACAGGAGCACAGTCCCGTTAGCGGAATATACTGTTTTGCCCAAAAGTTGTCCCGGTTCGATATCCTCAACGCTAATAAATCTCATGTCTTATCCCCCTAGGTGATGATCTCTTCCAGTTTGGCACGGGCTGCCGCAAGGCGCTCCAGCACTTCCGGATCACTCTCGCTTCCGGCCGCCTTCACTACCGCCGCCAGCGCTTCTTCCCCGCCGATACGGCTTAAAGCCCATGCTGCGGTTCCCCGTAAAACCGGACGAGGATCATTTACCATGATATCTATTAATTTCGGCACGGAGGAGAGATCTTTGAAGTTCCCGAGCGAGATTACCGCATTGCGCTGAATCGGCTTTTTGCCTCTCCAGGCAGCTGCGCTGTTTCCGAACTGTTCCTTGAATTCCCGGTTACTGAGATTCAGAATGGGTAAGAGCAACGGCTTCACCGTTTCCGGATCAGGCTGAAGCTCGGGCCGATGGTACCAGGATTTCCCTTTGTTCTTGGGGCATACAACCTGGCAGGTGTCGCAGCCGTAAAGCCGGTTGCCGATCTTCACCATGAATTCTTCTTCCAAAAATCCCTTGGTCTGAGTCAAAAAAGAAATGCAGCGCTGTGCATTCAGTTGTCCTGGCCCGACCAGCGCGCCCGTAGGGCAAGCATCCAGACATTTGGTGCATTCCCCGCAATCTTCCGTCACCGGCGTATCCGGCGGAAAAGGAATGTTCGTGATCAATTCCCCAAGGTAAATCCAAGACCCCCATTTGGGCGAGATGATCGCGCAGTTCTTTCCTGAAAAGCCGACCCCCGCACGTTCGGCCACCGCTCGGTCCGAAAGTGCCCCGGTATCGACCATGCTCTCAATACGCGCCTCCGGTACGCGCTCGGCAATGAATGCTTCCAGCTTGGCCATGGCTTCCCGAAGAACCTGATGATAATCCAGGCCCCAGGCTGATCTAGCGAGAATTCCCCGGCGGCTCCCCGGCTCCGACTTCGGCGGATTTTCCATTTTGGACGGATAAGCGACGGCAATGGATATAAGTGAAGCCGGCTGCTCCAAAGACAGCTCGGGATAGATCCTTTTGTCCAGATCCGGTTCTTCAAAGCCGGACTCATATCCTTTCTCTTTCCGGTCCAGTAATATGGATTTCAGCGACAAAAAAGGGTCTGCGGCAGCAAACCCGATGTCATCAATACCGAGCGATGGCGCTGCCTCCTTGATTTCCCGCTTCAGACTTTCCCATACGGACTGGCCCGCTGCCCCAGCGTCGGCTATTAGTTTTTGTTCGGCCTTCGCCATCCGTTTATACCTCCCTTTTCGCAATTCTATGATGAATTGTCCTATCCGTTATTTTGAAGACAAACGTTTAATCGCTTCCCGTGCCAGCAGATCGCAATGATTGTTAAGTTCGTTGTCGCTGTGGCCCTTGACTTTCACATATTCCACTTGATGAATCCCCATCAGCCGCCATAATTCCTGCCACAGTTCTTTATTCTCCACAGGCTGTTTCTTGCTGTTCTTCCAGCCGTTCTTCATCCATCCGTGAATCCAGCCTTGCTGAAAGCAGTTGACCACATAGGCAGAATCGCTATAAACCTTGACCTTGCACGGCTCCTTAAGATGGGTCAGCGCCGAGATGACAGCCTGAATCTCCATCCGATTATTCGTTGTCATCGGCTCGCCGCCGGATAGTTCCTTGCGATGGCCCTGATATAAAAGCACGGCGCCCCATCCGCCCGGTCCCGGGTTTCCCGAACAGGCCCCATCCGTATAAATCATAATTTCTTTCACGAAATAACCTCCAACCATTTCTCTCTCATCGGTATTACAAACCTCTTATTTTTGTAACCGGCCAGAAGACGAATTCCGCCCGGCCCACGATGTCTTCCCTATTTACGCTACCGAAATAACGGCTATCCTTGCTTTGGCCGGCATGGCGGTTATCCCCCATAACGAAATACTCGCCTTTTCCCAAAACTACAGGAGCCAGATCGCTGTCTTCAATTGCCGAGTCCGTGTAGGGTTCACTCAGTGGCTGTCCATCCACCAGCAGCTCTCTGCCGGAAATCTCTACCGTTTGTCCTGGGACGGCAATCACCCGCTTAACAAGAAACGGCTTTTTGTCGGATCCCGTGCTCGGGTCCCGGAGTACAACTACATCACCGGATCGCGGCTGAGTAACCCGATAAACGATTTTGTCCACAAACAGTCTTTCTTCTTCCTCCAGCGTCGGCTCCATCGATTGCCCTTTTACCATGGACAGATTGAACACGAATACATTCAGCAGCAACATAATTATAAATGCGATCGCCACCGTCTTAAACAGATCCCAAAATTCTGTCGCCCAGCCTCGCTTGATCTGCGCCGATTCCACTGTGGAAGTATTACCTACCTGTTTCTTTTCTATCATTCATATCCTCCTCAGTTCGGGGAGAAGTCACTGGTTCCATAATGCACCTCATCTAAACATTTTAAAATCAATCTAATAATAGAAAAGCATATCCTGCACCCATTTGCAACGGGCGGAAGATATGCTTAAGTCCTGCAAAATTTAGCAAGAACGATATAATTCCTTCTTTATCTGGATCCGGACAACGAACTTACGGCAGCAATGCCAAGCTTCTGGAATGCCTCCAAAAATTTACTGGCACCATAACCCATAGCCTCATACAACGGGGCAATCGCCTTGTTGTGTGCGTCTCCGGCAATCATAATTTGGCGAATATTGCGCTGACCAAACCGCTGTTCCATAGCAGTTACGAGATTTTTGCCTACTCCCTGACGACGGTATTCCGGATGAACGACGGTACGGTAGATGAATCCCGTATTTTGGTCGATCGTTCCGATCAGGATACCTACAATTTCGTCGTCCGCTTCAGCTATCATAATCAATTCCGAATCCCAAGATAGCTGTCTAGCAAAAGCCCGTTTCGTATCTTCGTAGCAATCCTCCATTAAGGCTAACTGCAAAAGCTCCATCACTTGATTAACATCACTCAATTGGAAGGAACGAATACGCATGCTATGATCTCCCTTTTCTCTACACATGATAGATTCATGTAAAATGTACGGCCGATTTTTACATCAACCTAATAATTGAATCCAGACAAAAATCGAGAAAAAACTGCTTTCTTGTCCATTAAACCATAATTATCTCCCGAATACACCATTTTTCTTCTGAAAGCGCTTTATAGGAAGCGTTTACATTTATTTCGCTTAAATAATTTTCTATTAATGGAAATGTAAATGCATAATCTGAAAGTAAATTCCAATACTAGGATTGTTAAAGTCCGGTTTACATTGCGTTAGCTTTTGTCAAAATAGGGTAATATTTATATGTATCAAATCCATCCGTCACACTTCTAAAACATGGAGCTACGACATTTCTGGCACATCTGCAAACAAGCTATGAATATTCAACACGATCGGCATCATAATACGTATGTTGCTGATCTGAACACTGCCTTTGAGAATGCGCCGGAATCGCAAAACAAAAGCGTGGAAGTGCTGATTTCCCATCTGAATGGCGTACCTGAAATATACAACACCACGATTCGCAACCGGCGAAAAATAATTCAACCCAGGAGGGATTTCTATGTCAACGGACAAGCAGCAAGGTTTGACAAATGACCCGCAAGAGATGCTGAAATCCAAGCATGAGGCCGATAAGCAAAAACAGCAGTTTACAAACTTTGCCCGTAGCGTCAGCGGTGATACCCCTGTCGACAACGGACAGGTTTCGCCGGATAAGCACCATGAACCCGATCAGCAGAACAACATGAAGGATCAAGAGAATCGCATGATTTGATAAAACGTGGTTAATAGGTCAAAAAAGGCCGAACGAAGGGTTCTTCCCTCGCTCGGCCTTTCTTTCGTGTCTTCTTATGCGGATTCAACCCCACAATGGGGAATATTGCTTCAGAATTCGCAGAAAAACGTTGGGAAACGCAAGTCCCGCCATATCCTCCGGTTGAATCCAGCGATATTCCACTGAGTCTTCTGCGAGCGCGGAGCCATCGGTTTCGTAAGCCGCCCCTGCTTCGGCAGCAGCCAAGCCGTGACCCGTGCCGGTGGCGAAGCCGAGGTGCCCGGTCGCTTCACTGAAGCGGAAAACGCGGAGATTCCAGTGGATGTGGCTAAATGTATGCTCCGCGTTCATAAAGTGTTCCACCGGTAGGGCGGGCACTCCCGCTGCGGCCAGCTCCGCGGCGAGCCGGTCCATCGCCGGCCCGTCCGGCAGGCCGGCGCCTTCGCCGACGGTGGCGGCTGCCGGGATGTGAGGCAGCTCCCACATCCGCGCGAGCAGCCCCGTCTCCGGCCGCCGGCGGACGAGCACGCGCCCGGCGTGCTCTCCGTCGCCCTCAACGAGGGCGACGAGCCGATACTCCGGCCGCGGCGGCTTCGCCTTGCTCTTCACCGGCAGCGTCTCCTCCACGCCCTCCAACCGGGCCGCGCAGTGGGCCATGACCGGGCAGACCAGGCACTGCGGCGATTTGGGCGTACACACCAGTGCGCCCAGTTCCATCAGTGCCTGGTTGAAATCCGCGGCCCTTCCCCGCGGAATCAGCCCGGCGGCCAGTTCCTCCATCAACGTCCGCGTGCCGGTCTTCATGATATCGTCCCGAATCAAGAAATAACGGGACAGCACCCGCATGACATTGCCGTCCACCGCCGGCTCCGGCTGGTTGAAGGCAATGCTCAGAATCGCGCCGGTCGTATACGGACCGACTCCCTTGAGCGCGGACACATCCGCCTTGTTCGCGGGGACCACCCCGCCGTGCCGTTCTACTACCTGGCGGGCGGCCGCCTGTAAATTACGAGCCCGTGAATAGTATCCAAGCCCTTCCCAGCATTTGAGTACATCCTCTTCGGGGGCTTCCGCCAGGTCCTTCAACGTAGGAAAACGCTCGATAAACCGCTGAAAATACGGGATGACCGTGTCCACCCGAGTCTGCTGAAGCATAATTTCCGAGACCCAAATAAAGTAAG
>DJTQ01000353.1 GCA_002439285.1 Paenibacillaceae bacterium UBA6304 | reverse complement strand
CGGCGTACATCAATGGCTGGAGAGAGAAGCGGCGAAGTATAGACCGGGCCAGACCGGATTGCTTGCGCTCGATTGGTGGAACGGTAATCGTTCCGTACTCGTGGATACCGATTTGACCGGGCTGATCCTCGGCATGACGCTGCTGACCAAGCCGCAAGAAGTTTACCGCTCCTTGCTGGAAGCGACCGCCTTCGGTACGCGCAAAATTGTGGACGCGTTCCATTCAAACGGCGTGGCGGTGGATGCGCTGTATGCCTGCGGCGGCCTGCCGCAGAAGAACCGTCTGCTCATGCAAATTTATGCGGACGTGACGAACCGCGAAATCTTTGTCGCCGATTCCAAGCAGACGCCGGCGCTCGGCGCAGCGATGTTTGCGGCCGTTGCAGCCGGACAGGAAGCCGGGGGCTATGACACGATCATCGACGCAGCGGCTCAAATGGCGCGGGTCAAAGAAGAAACGTTCAAGCCGATTCCGGCTAACGTCGAAGTGTATGACCGCTTGTATGAGGAATACAGCAAGCTGCACGATTATTTCGGTCGCGGTGAGAATGACGTCATGAAGCGATTGAAGAATATTAAGAAATCGGCGGAATAAAAAGATAGGCGATGCCGTACAGAAAAAGATTCGTATTGCCGGGTATCTCAAAATATTGGAGTGGGAGGAATTAGGATGACGAACGTAGAGGAATTGACTTACTTTGAACGGCTTGTGCTGGAGGCGGGAGCGCTCGGTCAGGTGGCTCCGTTTTTTGTCAATCATGACAGCAAACGGCTGGTGCTTGCGGCGGATGGGAATACGTATGAAGCCGCCGGCAGGGAACTGGAGCACCTGCTGCGGGAAGCCGGTCTGGAGGTTTCTCTCTGTCTCCTGGAGCCGGCCGGGACCGGCGACGTGGTCGCCGACGAGGCTACGATCGTTCATTTGATGCTGGCGATTGAACCGGGGTTAACGGATGCGCTGATTGCCGTCGGGTCCGGGACGATTCATGATATCGTCCGGTTTGCCGGCCACAGAAGCGGTATTCCGTTCATCTCGGTGCCGACGGCGCCATCGGTCGACGGGTTTACGTCGGCGGGTGCCCCGCTTATTATCCGCGGCATCAAGAAGACCGTCCCTGCCGTGCCGCCGACCGCGATTTTTGCGGATCTGAACATCCTGATGCAGGCTCCGCAGCCTCTCGTTGCCGCCGGATTCGGCGATATGCTCGGCAAATACACTTCCCTGTTCGACTGGAAGTTCTCCCATTTGACGGCGGGAGAGCCGTACAATGAGCAGGCGGCGCTCATTACCGAGCGGGCGCTGGCTTCCTGCGTGCAGTATGCCGGGGAGATCGGGCAGCGCACGGAAGCCGGCATCACGGCGCTGATGACGGCGCTGATCGAGTCGGGCATCGCCATGCTGCTGTTCGGGCAGTCGCACCCTGCATCCGGCGCGGAACACCATCTCTCCCATTACTGGGAGATGGAATATTTGCGCCGGGGCCACCGGGCGCTGCTACACGGCGCGAAGGTCGGCGTGGCCTGCGCCGAGATTTCGCGTTTATACCACGCCGCCGCCGACTGCGGCGCGTATCCGGCCGGCGAGCCCGAGGCGCTGCGGCAGCACGGCGAGCAGGTGCGCGCCTGGCTCGCGGACGTGCCGTCCGAGGCGGAGATCCGCGAACTGCTCCGTCAGGCGGGAGGGCCGTCTAGCCTTGAAGAGCTCGGCATTGACGATGAGCTCTTCGCCAGCAGTCTGCGCGAAGCCCATCATGTCCGAAGCAACCGTCATACGCTGCTTCGGGCGTTGAATGAGGCCTAGGATCGAAGTTGGCCATCCATGCGTAAATTTAATCATTTGACAGCAATGACAAGAACCCTCGACAGAAATACATATCGAGGGTTCATGTTTTAGATACATCATTTAATCTTCATGCACGTCATACAGTACGCGGGCGAGGAGATCCTGGCTATAGTTGCCGAAATTTCTGCCAAAAATCGTTAGCCCGCGTTTGTTGGCCGGTTTATCGGTTACGGCGATGCGGAAGGTAAGCTCGCTCTTGTAATCCAGTTGAATCTGATCGAGTGTGACGTCGGATATCCTGCAGCCGTCTATGAAGCTTCCCTCATTATTGATCCGGATTAGTTTCAGCATCCCGTATTGATTGAGATGCGGCGGCCACCAGTCCGGATTGAACGTGCCGCGCGAGTCCCCGAAATCACCAGGACTGGTCCAGTAACCGATCTCGATTCCATTGACATAAAAGTAAATGTCCGAAGGATAATTGTCGCAAAAGCCGGGTGCTTCGGAACCGATTTCCATCGAAAACTGAACTTCCCTGAATGTCTGGTTGGGCTTGAGGTAATTTGGAATACGATACTCCAGGAACCCTTCGGCCAGCCAGATAATTTCCGAATCAATCCGCTGCGGGTCCGCGAAATACCTCGGATCGTCAAAATCCCCTATAATACTGTCCTTGGTAGCAAGGCCGCAGGTAGGTACTGCTTGATAATTGCTGTAATGGCCGACTTGGATTTCCACTTCATAGAGATTCTCTACATCCCTACTCCGAAGATCAACCATCAGTTTGTCTTTATTGAGATAGCAAATTTTCTGAATTCCGTGTTTGCCTACCGTAGTATTAATCTCAATCAGTCCGCTCTCTTCCAGCTTCTTGATGTGCATCGTTATCGCGCCATTGCTCAGATTGAGCTTGGAGGCAAGCTCATTTAAGTTCAACGCTTGGTTCTTGGCGAGTAATTCGAGAATTTGGATCCGGACCTCGGAACTCAAAGCTTTAAAAATATCGATTCCGCTCATCAAATCCTTGATATAAATCATCAATAATAACCTTCTTCCAGTAAAAAATAGAAAATATATTTTGTTTTATATTATTATAAATTAATTAGGTCGATAAATAAAGGTACAAAAAGAAAATTGTAAAATAATTCAAAATTTTATCTAATAAGTATTAAAATTAATACCTATTCAATATTATATTTTAAGT
>DJTQ01000052.1 GCA_002439285.1 Paenibacillaceae bacterium UBA6304 | reverse complement strand
GAATGGAGCTATTGGGACCGCAACATTCAAAGAGTGTTCGATTGGCTGCCGATTGGTAAGAACCGTTAGAGTGGCGAAGCGGCGCGAGGTAGCGTAGGGAAGTGGATGTGAGGGCCCGCCAGCAGTGAGTGGGTGCGATAGCGTGAGTGCGAGTGTGTGATCGTGAGGAATGCGTGAGGAATTCTGTGGCAAAGTTACAAACCGAATTCGAAACGTTATTATTTTAGACAATACTAGTAGCTTAAACCACTCATAATTAAAGGAATTTTCCTAGAGAAACGATTCGAATAAATAGAAGGCGAACTAAAGAATAGCATGCAGGGAAGGGAGCACCAGCGATCGCAGGAACATTTTGCGGACTTGCCTCGACATCTATCCAATAGTTCAACTTATATAGGAGAGAGAGAAATCATGGCCGAGCAACGACGACTAGAAGACATCCTGCAACAAATGACGCTCGATGAGAAAATCGCCCAATTGCAGCAATTGGCAGCACCCTTCTATGAAGAAGCCGGAGATGAAGGGTTAATTACCGGGCCGATGGAATCGCTAGGCATTACGGAAGATACGGTGAAAAATACCGGTTCGGTGCTTGGCATCGCGGGTGCGGAGAAGGTCATCTCCGTGCAGCAGGCGCATATGGCAAACAACCGGCATGGCATTCCGCTCTTGTTTATGGCGGATATCGTGCACGGGTTTAAGACGATTTTTCCGATTCCGCTGGCGATGGGCTGTTCGTGGGATTTGGAACTGGCCGAGCGCAGTGCGGAGATCGCGGCCAAAGAAGCGGCTGTTTCCGGGCTGCATGTCACCTTCGCGCCGATGGCGGACCTGGTGCGCGACCCCCGCTGGGGCCGGGTGATGGAATCGACGGGCGAAGACCCGCACTTGAACGCTTTGTTCGCGCGGGCGATGGTCCGGGGTTTTCAGGGTAAGGATTTAAAGAACGATACGGATCGCGTCGCTTCCTGCGTGAAGCACTTCGCGGCCTACGGGCTGTCGGAAGCGGGGCGTGAATACAATACGGTCGACCTGTCGGAGCGTCAGCTTCGCGAGTACTATTTGCCGGCTTATAAGGCCGCAATTGACGAGGGCGCCGAGATGGTGATGACTTCGTTCAACACGGTCGAAGGTATCCCTGCCAGCGGCAACGTCAAGCTGATGCGGGATCTGCTCCGTGGCGAATGGGGATTTGACGGGGTCGTCATCTCCGATTGGGCTGCTATCAGAGAGCTGATCGCGCACGGTGTCGCCGAAGATGACCGCGAAGCGGCTCTAAAGGCGATTCAGGCTGGCGTGGATATCGATATGATGACTTCGGCTTATGTGCTGGAGCTGGCCGGGTTGGTGGAAGACGGGTTGGTGGACGAGTCGCTGATCGATGAAGCGGTGCTGCGTATTTTGCGGTTGAAGGACAAGCTCGGCTTGTTCGAGAACCCGCTACGCGGCGCTGACCCGGAAGCGGAACGTGAAGTCGTGTACTGCAAGGAGCATCTTGACGCCGCGAAAGAGCTTGCGGTGAAATCCAGCGTCCTGCTGAAAAATGAAGGCGTGCTGCCGCTGAAGCGGGGGCAAAGAATCGCACTGATCGGCCCGTTTGCGCAAAGCGGCGATATTCTCGGCAACTGGTCGTGGACCGGGTCGCAAGAGACGGCCGACCGATTGGGGACGGCGATGGAAGCACTGAGCAGCGGTTCCGGGCTCGTAGTGGCCGAGGGCTGCGGCATCCATGACATCACTGAGCGCCAACTGGAGGAAGCCGTCAAAGCCGCCGGGGAGGCGGACATCATCGTGCTGGCGCTCGGCGAAGCGTCGGAGATGAGCGGGGAAGCGGCGAGCCGCACCAACATCAAGCTGCCGGAAGCGCAGCTGGGGCTGGTGCGCAGCATGAAGCAGCTCGGCAAACCGATGGTTGCCGTACTGTTCAACGGCCGCCCGCTGGATCTGCACGGCATCTACGAGGAAGCCGATGCGGTGCTCGAAGCCTGGTTCCCGGGCAGTGCGGGCGGGGCGGCGATCGCCGATTTGCTGTACGGCGTAGCCAATCCTTCGGGCCGGCTTACGATGTCTTTTCCAATCACGGTCGGGCAAATCCCGGTTTATTACAACTGCTTCAATACGGGACGTCCGAAGCCTACGGAAGATACGAAGGAAAAGTATGTATCGCAATATCTGGATAGCCCGAACGCGCCGTTGTTCCCATTCGGTTTTGGCCTAAGCTATACGGATTTTTCATATGGGGAGCTCGCCTTGTCGTCAACTTCGCTGAAGGCGGGTCAGACTTTGCAGGCCAAAGTCCGGGTCAGCAACGACGGAAGCATGGCAGGAACGGAAACAGTTCAGCTCTATCTCCGCGACGTTTCGGGGGAAGTCGTTCGACCGTTAAAGGAATTGAAAGACTTCCGCCAAGTAACGCTTGCTCCGGGCGAAAGTACGGAAGTGGCGTTCGAGATCACCGAAGCGCAGCTGCGGTATCATCATAGCGACTTGTCTTTTAAGAGCGACGCAGGGAAATTCGAGCTGCACATCGGCGGCAACAGCCGCGATACATTGCAGGCGGAGTTCCGCCTGGAGCAATAGACATACAAGATATACAAGGGAGTGAAGAGAATGGCGATAGCATCAGATTCCAAACTGTCGATTCAAAAAGGTGAGCTTCAATTCACTTTTCATAAAAGCGGCGATCTGTATGAAGCAACCGGCGGCTCCACGATGATCAATCAGCTCCTGAGCAATCCGCTTGACGGTTCGCTGGGCAATCTTTATGCACGGCTGCATACGGATGAAGGGATCAAGGCATATCCGCTGCTGGGCATCGCGTCGGGCAGCCGATTCCGTCTGGCCGGTGACCGGCTGGTGTGGGAAGGCGAAATCGACGCCTCGGATGGCCACGACCGGAAGGAGCCGATCCGTTATCGGGTCGTATTCACGCTGACCGCCCAGGGCGTATGGTTCTGGGATGTGCAGCTTGAAGGGAGCGGTATAACCGCCGATATCGTGTACGGGCAGGACGTCGGCCTTGCCGATCCGGGTGCAGTTCGCAGCAATGAAGCTTATCTGTCGCAGTACATTGACCATACCGTGTTCGAGGACGCGGACAAGGGCTTCGTCGTTTGTTCCCGGCAGAACCAGCCGCAAGGCGGGAAGTTCCCCTATTTGCAGCAAGGATCGCTGACTAAGGCCGAGGGTTATTCCACGGACGGGTTCCAGTTTTTTGGCCTGTCCTATAAGGAAACCAACCGGCCTGAAGCGTTGGACAAAGACAAACTGGCAAACGAGGTTTACCAGTACGAATTCGCCTATACGGCGCTGCAATCCGGTAAGACAGAGCTAAGCGGCAACGCGCGCTTTGTGTTTTACGGATTGTTCCGCGAGGACCATCCGGCCGCGATGACGGATCTGGAATACGGCGATGTTATCCGCGAGGCATGGGAAGAGGAGGCGGCGGCTTCGGCCGATCTCGGGCAGGGGAGCGATGGCGATGGCGGGTGGAACCGGACGGTAACCCTGTCACCCCGGCTCGGAGAGCCGCTGCAAACCTTGGCGGTGACCGATGAGGAACTGGAGCAATGGTTTCCGCAGCGCCGGCAGGAGGAATATGAGGGCGATCAGTTGCTGTCTTTTTTCACGGATAGCTATGAACATATCATACTGAAGGAAAAAGAACTGCGGGTCGAACGCCCGCATGGCCATATCCTGATGAGCGGGGACAATGTGCGGCTCGGCGCCGAGGTTATTACGACAACCTCTTATATGTACGGTATTTTTAACTCGCAGTTGGTCGTGGGGAATACGAACCTCAACAAAATGATGTCCAACGCCCGTAGCGCGCTCAATGTACCGAAGACCTCCGGGCAACGCATTTACGTAGAGCTTGATGGAAAATACCGCTTGCTCACGATGCCTTCCTTGTTCGAGATCGGGTTCAACTATGTTCGCTGGTATTATAAAATGCCTGCTGACACGCTAATCGTGACCAACTTCACCACGGTCGACACACCGGAGGTCCGGTTGCAAGTTCGCTCCGCAAAGGGCGTCGCCTACCGATTCCTGGTGACGAATCAAATCACAATGAACGTAGCTGAATATGAAATTCCGTACGTGATGGAACAAGATGGGGAGAGCGGAGCTCTTACGTTCCGGGCCGACGCCTCCAACATTAGCGCGCAGGTGTATCCGCAACTTACCTACCGGATGGTACTGGACGGGGCGACGTACCGGTTAAGCGACGAGTCGGCTTTGGCTGAAGGAGCTCTTTCGGGCTGCGCCTCGCTGGTGGCGATGGAGCTGGATGCCAGCGCGGAATGGACGCTGACGCACCAAGGGCTGCTGAACGGCGGTGTGCTTCCGGTCAAGAGCCGCTCTGCCGAAGCTGAGATAGAGCGTTATAGAGCTTATTACGCTGAAGTCATGAGCGGTTTCAAATTGACCAAGGATGGCGGGAGCGAGGACGAATTCTTTAAGGTGAATGCGCTGTCCTGGTGGTATACCCACAATATGCTCGTTCACTACTCCGTGCCGCACGGCTTGGAGCAATACGGCGGCGCGGCCTGGGGAACGCGGGATGTCTGTCAGGGACCGGTGGAGTATTTCTCTGCGACCCATCAGTACGGACAAGTGCGGGACATTTTGCTGACGGTCTATGCCCATCAATATGCCGAGGACGGCAACTGGCCGCAATGGTTTATGTTCGACAAGTATGCATCGATCCAGCAGGAAGAAAGCCATGGGGACATTATTGTCTGGCCGCTAAAAGTGCTCGGTGATTATTTAACGGCAACCCGAGACTTTTCGATACTTGATGAGCAGATCCCATACACGAGCAAGCATGGCTTCAACTTTACGCCGGAGACGGCCTCGGTTCGCGAGCATGTTCTGAAAGAACTGAGTTACATCAAAGAACATTTCCTTCACGAGACGTACCTTTCTTCTTATGGAGACGGAGATTGGGACGATACGCTGCAGCCGGCGAATGCCCAATTGAAGCAGTTCATGGTCAGCAGTTGGACCGTGGCCTTAACCTATCAAGCCGTGGATGTGTTGTCGAAGGCGCTAAGCCAGGAGGATACCGCCTGGTCGGATGACCTGAAGCAGATCGCCGAAGGTATAAAGCGCGACTATAACCATTACATGCTGGAAAAAGACGTCATCCCGGGCTTCCTCTATTTCGAGGATCCGAACGACGTGAAGCTGATGCTGCATCCGGAAGACCGGGAGACCGGCATCAAGTACCGGCTGCTGCCGATGATTCAAAGCATGATCAGCGAATTGCTGACTCCGGAGCAGGCCGAGAGCCATTACCGGCTGATTCAGGACAAGCTGCTGTTCCCTGACGGAGTACGGCTTATGGACCGTCCGGCGCAATATGTCGGCGGGGTCAACGTGCACTTCAAGCGCGCGGAGCAGGCGGCGAACTTCGGCCGCGAAATCGGGCTGCAATACGTGCATGCGCACATCCGCTACATCGAGGCGATGGCGAAGACCGGACGGCGGGAACAAATCTGGCATGACCTGGCCGCCATTAATCCGATCGGCATCCGGGATGTCGTGCCGAATGCGGAACTGCGCCAGAGCAATACGTATTTCAGCAGCTCCGACGGCAAATTCAATACGCGGTATGAGGCGCAGCAGTGTTTTGAAGACCTGCGCGACGGCTCAGCCCAAGTTAAAGGCGGCTGGCGGATTTACTCCAGTGGTCCCGGGATCTATATGAACCAGTTGATTTCCAACGTGCTCGGCATCCGGGTGGACGGCGGAGATTTGCTCATCGACCCTGTACTGCCGGATGAGCTGGACGGGACTCGTTTCGAGTTTGAATATGGCGGAAGCCCGGTCACCTTCGTTTACCGGGTGAAGGGCAGCGTCGTTCAATCCGTAACCGTAAACGGACACAAGGCGGAAGCTAAGCGGATCTCCAACCCGTATCGTACGGGCGGCCTGCGTATTTCCCGGGCCGAGTTCGATAAGCTGCGGGAGAACGGCAAAGCTGTTGTGGAGATTGAGATGTAAGTTATATAACTAAGAAGAGAGAGACGCCGAGTCTCTCTCTTTTTGTTCTGTTGTTTTAACTTCATCAGATCATATTCAATCTTTATTCGTCTCCTGAAGAAGTCGACCACCAGATAAAGGATATGTAGAGGACAGAAACTTAAAGAGGTAGGTGGCCTTTTGTATTTTGGAGTAGGCAGTGAGGCTATAAAACCATGCTAGCTGGATTTAAGCATGCTATGACAGTGTAATTCACGAGTGTCAATGATGATATATATAGTGCAGTTAGGCGAACTAGTATTTATTTTATATACTGCCGAAAATATATTATAGGTGCCCTCTTTAAGAAGAATAGGCTCCATTCTTTAGTTGAGATGGATATTTTTTGGTAATTCCCAGATTAGGAGTATAACGTTTATGAATAAAATTAAAAAGTTGCTACATTTGTTTACATTGAATGGATTTAAGGACGATAGTAAAGCTTACATAATAGGATTTATCAGTTTTTATTTTTCTGTTATTTTTACGATAGGGTCTTTAATTTTCTCAATATATGCTTACTATGTTCCATACAGTTTAAGTAAAGACTCTATTGTTGAAAAACTTAATAATCTGGAAGTGAGTAAACAATGGGGGAAACTAAATAAAGAAGTCAAAAAATTAAAACACGATAATAATAATAAAGACATATATTACTTATTTAAAGGCAGAATAGCAGCAAGGATTACCCAAGTACCTAAAGTCAATCCAGACTTTTACTTTTCTAGAGTGGATCCAGAGAGTCCTTATTACAGAGAAGTACTTCACAGTAGGATTACTTACTATTTAATAAATTTTAACGGAGATGAAAGAAAGGAAAAATTTAGTAACCTCGTAAATCAAATGGAGAAGGATGAAATGAATTATGATCATTATTATTTTTTTGTGAAATTATTATCACTAGAAAACTATAATTATCAAAGTGTTCTCCAACTTTATAAGGGATACAGTAATCTTTACAATGAATATAATATTGAGGAGCTAAATTTCAATATCCATACAACAGAGATAGGAGAAATTGATGTAGACAATAAGAGGGCAACTGAGGTGCAATCACTTTATTTGATATTTCTAACAGAATTGTTGTATCTAGGTCAGAGTGAAAATATAACACTACCTAGTGAATGGGACCTTGTTAAAGAACAACTGATACAGAGGAGTAGCTTTGTTACTAATGAGATTAAACTGCTTCTGAATTTCTCTAATTCATCCGATTCCTTTAAGGAATTACAGTTAAATTTACATCAAATTATTACTCAATAGTGTTTTTACCGGGTGAAGGGAAGCATCGTTCAATCCGTAACCATAAACCGACAAAAGGCTTGAAGCCGAGCGAATAACTAACCCGTACCGTACGAAACAGGGAGAGACGCCGGGTCTCTCTTTTTGTGCTGTCGGTTTTGACGAAATCAATGAGGGGGAATAAGCCCGTTTTTGTTGGTTTGAGCCAATGATTTAACGATCACTCCTCAATTTCGGCAGCATAATAATCCCCTCTAGCATCTTCGTATTCGTCATAAAAGCGAGTAGTCAACTTCTCCAGCCCAGTATAAACGATTTGAGAATTGTAAAACTCAGGGAACTCAGCAGGGCCAGGTTTAGCAAGAAGTGGTTGAAGCAGGAGATCAGGCTGCTCTTATCCCATTGGAATAACTCCTTGTTGTAAAAGGTATCGCTGACTTCGCGAAATTGGACATATACGATTCCGTCAAATGTCTGGCCTTTATTCCTTTTAACATGCACAATTATAATAAATCAAATAGGCGGGTGATCCCAATGAGCGAACAATTCTGGTTGGTGGTACAGTATCCTATGAAAAGCCAAAAAGGCAGCCAACGCGACGGCTGGTTACGTGATAAAGTAATGGAATACCTCGAGATCGCTTTGGCGGATGCCGACTTAGGCCATGTTGATGGGTTTGATATGGGGAAGTCCCTGTCCGACCCGAAGAAATATGTTTTTAATGTATTTTGCGTCGTTACGGAAGAAGAGCGGAGCATAGCATTAATAAAGAGGGTCATAAAAGAGAGCCGGCTGGACTATACCCTCATCAAAATTGCTACTATGCCCTATGGAGCAGAAGAAGCATACGTGCTTAAATATGCATCTAAAAAGGGCGTTACCGACTTTTCGCTATAGGAGAATGTTCAAAGGAGGCATTACATTGAAACCAAAAGTGAAACGAAGAGTGAAAATCACTTTATTAAGCGTAGTAACCGTGCTGGTATTGCTGTGTGCCGGTTTCTACATCTATACCCTGAATTATTATCGAGCCGACGAAAGTGCGGTTGCCGTACTCTCTAGTACGGAAGAAGCGGAAGCGGGGCCTCGGATAGAGCA
>DJTQ01000104.1 GCA_002439285.1 Paenibacillaceae bacterium UBA6304 | reverse complement strand
GGTCGTGAAGGCCGCAACATCCGTGCTCTGGAGACGCTTACCGGTATCGATTTGATTATTGATGATACGCCGGAAGCAGTAATCTTGTCGGGCTTTGATCCGATTCGCCGTGAAATTGCCCGTACCGCGCTTGAGAAATTGGTGGCGGACGGACGCATTCACCCGGCACGGATTGAAGAGATGGTTGAGAAGTCCCGCCGTGAAGTCGATGAACGGATCCGCGAATATGGGGAACAAGCCACTTTCGAAGTTGGCGTTCACGCTTTGCATCCGGATTTAATCAAAATTTTGGGACGTCTGAAGTTCCGGACAAGCTACGGACAAAATGTGCTGAAGCATTCCATGGAGGTCGCTTACCTGACCGGACTCATGGCCGGAGAACTGGGCGAAGATATTTCGCTCGCGAAACGGGCCGGACTGCTGCACGATATCGGTAAAGCGCTTGATCATGAAGTGGAAGGATCTCATGTCGAAATCGGCGTGGAACTGGCTAAGAAGTACAAGGAGCATCCGGTTGTCATTAACAGTATCGCTTCCCATCATGGGGACTGTGAGGCAACGTCGGTCATTGCAATGCTGGTTGGCGCAGCTGACGCTTTGTCGGCAGCGAGACCTGGAGCGCGACGTGAAACGCTGGAGACTTATATCCGGCGGTTGGAGAAGCTCGAGGAAATTTCCGAATCGTTCGAAGGCGTGGAGAAATCCTTTGCTATTCAGGCGGGCCGCGAGGTACGCGTAATGGTGCAGCCTGAGAAGATCGATGATGCGGAGGCCTTCCGTCTGGCGAGAGATATTACGAAAACGATTGAGAGTGAGCTCGATTATCCGGGACACATCAAAGTTACCGTCATTCGCGAGACTCGGGCGGTTGAATACGCTAAGTAAAGGTTATGCTGAAAAGTGGCCCCCAGTGGGCCGCTTTTTCACTTTTAAATATGATTAGTTCCGGTGGTTTATTCGTGCCGGAATGGCAGATCTGAGGAGGAAACGTCATTAAAGTCTTGTTTATCGGAGATATCGTTGGAAATACCGGACGTAAAGCGCTGAAGGAAACATTGCCTCATTTGAAATCAAAATACAATCCGCACATCATTATCGCCAACGGAGAAAATGCAGCTTCAGGGCGAGGCATTACCGCTAAAATCGCTAGGGAATTTTTTGAGCTAGGCATTCATGGCCTGACGATGGGCAATCATACTTGGGATAACAAAGAAATTTTTGACTTTATTGATGACGAACCTCGCATGGTTCGGCCTGCGAATTATCCGCCGGGGACGCCAGGGCTTGGTTCTACCGTAATCAAGGCTAACGGCAAGGAGCTCGCTCTTGTTAATTTAATGGGCCGTACATTTTTACCGGCGATCGAAGATCCGTTCCGGATGGCGGACGATATCGTTGGAGAATTATCCAAGAAGCATAAATGCATTTTGGTCGATTTTCATGCGGAGGCCACGTCGGAGAAAATCGCAATGGGCTGGCATCTTGACGGCCGGGTTTCTCTGGTAGTCGGAACGCATACTCACGTACAAAGCAATGACGATATTGTATTGCCGCAAGGCACGGCTTATTTGACGGATGCCGGGATGGTGGGTTCCCGTGAAGGGATTCTCGGAATGGAACGTTCCGCTGTGCTGCGCAAATTTACGACTCAGTTGCCGGTGCGGTTCCAGGTTTGTGAAGGTAAATGGCAATTTCACGGCTGTGTGGTTGATATTGATGAAACCACGGGTCATGCCAAAAAGATTCAGAAAATCCGTCTTCTCGAAGACGAATGGATTATGGAATAAGCTTTATGGGCGACCTCCGATAAAAAGAAGGAATTTTTTGAAGTCTCACGAATATCTTCTAAGTAGTGGGATCAATCAAACCTATTCCCAGGAGGTACTAACCATGGAAGTATTAAAAGTTTCAGCAAAATCCAATCCTAACTCCGTTGCCGGTGCGCTTGCTGGAGTGCTAAGAGAACGTGGCGCTGCTGAACTTCAGGCCATTGGGGCGGGTGCTCTCAACCAAGCGATCAAAGCTGTAGCGATTGCCCGGGGGTTTGTGGCGCCAAGCGGTGTCGATTTGATCTGCATTCCGGCATTTACGGATATCGTAATCGATGGCGAAGATCGTACAGCTATTAAATTGATCGTAGAACCTAGATAAAATAATTGCAAATTTGCGGAAGATGCCTGTTTACGCTAGAGTAGACAGGTTTTTTTGCATTCTTCTTTAGGGAGTCGGGTAATAAAGTTAAGAGAGCGGAGGGATCGGCTTGGCATATAAGGTCGTAGATTTTCATTGCGATGCGCTCAGTAAAATGCAGTTGGATTCAAATCTGGAATTTATGCGGGACCCTCGCCTGGATGTTAACCTGGAGCGGATGGAGCAGGGGGGCGTGGGACTGCAATGCTTTGCCGTTTTTATCTCGGAGCGGCTCGGCAAGCCTAAGATCGGACATATTCTTGATCAGATAGATTTGTTTAGACAAAAAGTGATGAATTCCGGTGTGGCGCTCATTACTTCGGTAGAAGAGCTGGAAGCAGCTGAAGCTGCCGGGCAGCCGGGGGGGGTGCTCTCGATTGAAGGCGCTGATGGGCTGGAAGGGAGCTTCCATTATTTGCAGCTTTGCTATGACCGTGGTGTCCGTTTCTTGGGGCTGACATGGAACTTTGCCAATTGGGCAGCGGATGGCATCCTTGAACCTCGTGGGGGAGGATTCACCTCTCAAGGCGTCGAACTCGTCAAGGCTTGTCATAAGCTGGGTCTCCTGCTTGATGTATCTCATTTATCGATTAAAGGCTTTTGGGAACTGGCCGAGATATCGGAACAAAAGGGTATCCCATTTATCGCGTCACATTCCAACGCCTATCGGATCTGTTCTCATGCGAGAAATTTGCGGGACGATCAAATTCGCGCCATCATTTCCCTGGGAGGCAGAATCGGGATTACTTTTGTACCTTGGTTCGTTAAAAAGGCCCCCGTAGTAGAAATGAGCGATCTCCTTCCGCATATCGAGCATATTTGCAGCTTGGGAGGAGAGAAGACAATTATGTTTGGCTCGGATTTCGATGGCATTGAGAGCCATATCAACCATTTAAGCCATTCCGGCCAATTCGCAAACTTGGCAGAACTCTTGCTTAGGCACTATTCCGAAGAGCTTGTAAGAGGCTGGATGTCCGGAAATGCACTGTCTTTTTTGAAGACTTGGTTACCACAAAAAAAGTAAGCGCTTTAATTGATCCAATTAAGAGATAGGTTTCATCGAAAACTACTATATGAAAAAGGGTAGAAAACGCTTGCTTTTTATATGTTTGAGACATAAAATTGACATGACTCTGAAACAGAATGTTCACAAATGTCAGGGGTTTTTATACGATTCCTCACAGGTTTGCATTCTGTCAGCACTAATATCCAACTAATTTATAGTGCGATACCATAAAGGGGTGGGCGATCTTGATTAGTCAATTGTCTTGGAAGATCGGTGGACAGCAAGGTGAAGGTGTTGAAAGTACTGACCGGATTTTTTCAACGGCCTTGAACCGACTGGGTTACTATTTATACGGCTATCGGCATTTTTCTTCACGTATTAAAGGCGGCCATACGAACAACAAAATCCGGATCAGTACCAAGCCGATTCGCGCGATTTCCGACGACTTGGACATTTTAGTCGCTTTCGACCAGGAAAGTATCGATTTTAACTCGCATGAGCTGCGCAGCGGCGGGGTAATTGTGGCTGACGCGAAATTTGGACCGGTTGTTCCGGAAGGCGTTGATGCCAAGTTGTTCGCTGTTCCGATTACGAGCATCGCGGAAGAACTGGGTACCTCGTTGATGAAGAACATGGTAGCTTCCGGCGCATCCTGGGCGCTTCTAGGGTTGCCGCTTGAAGTATTCAATAAAGCAGTGGAAGAAGAATTCGGACGTAAAGGTCCGGCGATCGTTGAGAAGAACATCGAAGCGGTCAAACGAGGCGCGGATTATGTGCTGGAGCTTGCAGGGGGGCCGATTGAAGGATTGAAGCTTGAGCCGGCCGACGGCAAGCAAAAGCTCTTCATGATCGGCAACGATGCGATTGGACTTGGCTCCGTAGCAGCCGGCTGTCGGATCATGAGTGCCTATCCGATTACTCCGGCTTCGGAAATTATGGAATATCTGATCAAAAAGCTGCCGAAGTTCGGCGGAACCGTTGTTCAAACGGAAGATGAAATCGCGGCTATAACGATGGCGATTGGAGCCAGTTATGCGGGAGTACGGACGATGACCGCTTCGGCGGGACCGGGTCTTTCACTCATGATGGAAGCGATCGGCCTTGCGGGAATGACCGAGATCCCGGTCGTTATCGTCGATACGCAGCGCGGTGGCCCGAGTACAGGACTTCCGACCAAGCAAGAACAGAGCGATATCAGCGCCCTGATCTACGGAACGCACGGGGAAATCCCTAAGATCGTTCTCGCGCCAAGCTCGATTGAAGAATGTTTCTACGACACCATTCAGGCCTTCAATCTTGCCGAGAAGTATCAGGTGCCTGTCATTCTGGCAACAGATCTCCAATTGTCCTTGGGCAAACAGTCCTGTGAGACACTGGATTTCGATAAAATCCAAATTGACCGGGGCTATATGGTCAAGGATATTCCGGACCGCGAAGATTCGAGCATGTTCAACCGTTACGCTTTTACCGAGAATGGTATCTCGCCGCGAGTCCTTCCGGGAGAGAAGAACGGCATTCACCATGTGACCGGCGTAGAGCATGATGAGTCGGGCCGTCCTTCGGAAAGCCCGGTAAACCGTAAGAAGATGATGGATAAACGTTTCCGTAAACTGGCTAAGCTGGACGTCGAGAACCCGATCCATCTGCATGCGCCACACCCAGAACCGGATCTTCTTATCGTAGGCATGGGCTCAACGGGCGGAACGATCGACCAGGCCCGCCTGCGGTTGAACGGTGAAGGCATCACGTCAAACCATATGACGGTTCGTCTGCTGCATCCTTTCCCGGTTGAAGAAGTTCGGGAACAGATGGAAAAAGCGAAGAAGATCGTCGTTCTGGAAAATAACGCAACCGGCCAATTGGCCAATCTGATCAAAATGAATGTCGGACATCACGACAAGATCGTGAACGTTCTGAAATATGACGGAAATCCGTTCCTTCCATCGGAAGTATTCGAAAGATGCAAAAATGCTGCCGGCAATTTGACTCAGGAGGAGTTGGTGAAGAATGGCAACCTTTAAAGAGTTTCGCAATAACATCAAACCAAACTGGTGTCCGGGATGCGGCGATTTCTCCATTCAAGCGGCCATTCAACGCGCCGCCGCTGCGGTAGGGCTTGAGCCTGAGAACCTGGCTGTCATTTCAGGAATCGGCTGCTCCGGCCGGATCTCCGGTTACATTAATGCATACGGGCTGCACGGAATTCACGGACGTGCGCTTCCGATCGCTCAAGGTGTCAAACTGGCGAACCGTGATTTGACGGTAATCGCTTCGGGCGGTGACGGTGACGGCTTTGCCATCGGAATGGGCCATACCGTACATGCAATCCGTCGTAATATCAACATCACATACATCGTGATGGACAATCAGATTTATGGATTGACGAAAGGGCAAACCTCGCCTCGTAGCGGTGAGGGCTTTAAAACGAAGAGTACACCTGAAGGCTCCGTGGAATCCACGCTGTCTCCGCTGGAAATCGCCTTGGCCTCGGGAGCGACCTTTGTCGCCCAATCGTTCTCCAGCGACCTCAAGCAGTTGACTTCCCTGATCGAACAGGGGATACAGCATGAGGGCTTCTCGCTGATTAACGTCTTTAGCCCATGCGTTACTTTTAATAAGGTCAATACTTACGACTGGTTCAAAGAAAATATCATCAATCTGGATACGGTACCGGATTATGATTCAAGTAACCGGGCGATGGCGATGTCAAAGCTGATGGAAACAGGCAGCATGATTACCGGCCTTATTTATCAGAACAAAGAAAAGAAGAGCTACGAGAACATGGTGCATGGCTTCAAGGAAGAACCGCTTGCCCAACAATCTTTGGCTCTGGATAAATCCGAGTTTGACAAACTTGTTGCAGAATTCGTTTAAGACCCAAAAAGATGTCCGCGTATTGCGGACATCTTTTCCTTTTTGTTTGAAATAGGTGTATAATGGGTAACGATGTGAATCGTCATCGATATAGAGAATACACGAGGAGTGTTACAAACATGAGCAAAACTGTACCTGTCGGCGTATCTGCGCGTCATATTCACCTGACTCAAGAACATATCGAGGCATTGTTCGGCCAAGGTTATCAACTGACTGAATTTAAGCCATTGTCCCAGCCCGGACAATTTGCAGCGAACGAAACCGTTGCTGTAATCGGATCGAAAGGCCAATTTGATAAAGTCCGTATTCTAGGACCTGCTCGTCCCGCTTCCCAACTGGAAATTTCTCGTACGGATTCCTTCGCGATCGGCGTCAAGGCTCCGGTTCGTGAATCCGGTAATATTGAAGGAACTCCAGGCATCAAAGTTAAAGGTCCGGCTGGTGAAATCGAGCTGGAGCAAGGCGTGATCGTGGCTGCCCGCCACATTCATTTCCACACTTCCGATGCCGAGAAATGGGGCATCGCGGACAAGCAACTGCTTAAGGTTCGTCTTGGTGGCGAACGCGGTTTGGTGCTGGAGAATGTAATCGCCCGCGTATCGGATTCCTTTGCGCTGGACATGCATATTGACACTGACGAAGCGAACGCTGCAGGCGCCAACAATGGCGATACAGCTGAAATCGTTGACTAATTTATAGTTGCAAAAGGACCCCGCCATTTATCTATGGCGGGGTCCTTTTTGCTGTCTTAATCTCCGTTCTCAATCGAGACGGCGTGCGCGATGCACGGGATACTTTCACCTTGTTGAAATGATAAAGGGGACAATAAGGCTCCTGTGGCCACGACAAGAATCCGCTTCAACTCGCCTTTCTTCACTTTTTTCAATAGATGCCCGTATGTGACTACCGCGGAGCAAGCACAGCCGCTGGCCCCGGCCTGCACATTTTGATTTTCATAATCATAGATCATCATGCCGCAATCCTGATAATTGGTTTCGCGGATGGGTATGCCGTGTCGTTCCAACAATTCGTTGGCAATTTCAAAGCCGACCTTCGATAAATCGCCGGTCACGATCAGATCATAATGGGATGGTTTGATTTGTAAGTCACGCAGATGTGCCTCTATCGT
>DJTQ01000105.1 GCA_002439285.1 Paenibacillaceae bacterium UBA6304 | reverse complement strand
ACCTGTTCAAGGTAACTGCTGACTTCCTTTGCCTTTTCCGGGGAAAGAATTTGCCGCACTTCTTTGGTTTGCGTCTTGACGGTTTCACCGGTTTGCGGATCGGTGATCGACTTCACGATATGAGGTTCCAGCAACTTTCCGCCGTTCGCCACAGCCGCAACCGCTGCGACCTGCTGAAGCGGGGTGACCAGCAGCTTGCCATGTCCATAAGCCATAGCCGCAAAGTCAGCCTGCTGTTCCGGCGTCACGACCCCCGCCGCTTCTCCAGGGAGCTCGATTCCCGTCTTTTGACCGAATCCAAAATTGTCGACGTATTCCTTCAACCGGTCAGGCCCCAGCATTTCATAACCCAATTTAACGAAAGCGACGTTACTTGAACGTTTGACGCCTTCGATATAACTGATTTCGCCCCAACCGGAACGTCTCAAGTCATGAATGGTTTGCCCCGGTACCCGGATACTCCCCGACTTATAAGTGGCATTCGGATTGAACAATCCGTCCTGCACGGCCCCGGCTAGCGTTACGATTTTAAAAGTCGAACCTGGCTCATAGACTGATTTGATCGCGTGGTTATAGAAATTTTTCTGGTCCACATTGTCCCAGTATTCATTCGGGTTATAGGTCGGCAAATTAGCCATCCCGAGAATATCCATCGTCTCCGGATCGGCAGCAATGACCGTCATACTGATCGGATTAAGCTCTTCAAATGCTTCTTTCATCGCTTCTTCGATATAATGCTGGATCGTATCGTCGATCGTCAACTGGATGTTTTTTCCGTTCTTGACCGGATTGTAGATTTCACTCGCTTTTGGAATCTCAATGCCTCTGCCATCGCTCTTATACTCGATGGAGCCGTTCTGCCCTTTTAATTCCTCATCGTAATAGGCTTCAAGCCCGGATACCGCATTCCCTTCGCGGTCGGTGTAACCTAGTACATGCGCTGCAAGATTATTTTGGGGATAATAGCGTTTCTGTTCCTTAATCAAATAGATGCCCGCGTCTTCGAGCTTATGCTTGTCCTTCAGTTCCTTGGTAAAAGCTTCAACCTGATCCCGCAGTTCCTGATCGATCTTCCACCCTTCATTGCGCACCTCGCGTTGGGAGTAGAATTGACCGTCCTTCTTCTTCGCCGTCACAAGTTGTTCAAGCTCTCCCTTGTCCTTGCCAAGCAGGTTGTTCAATCCGTCTATGACTTCATTCTTTAATTGAAGCTCATTGATTAATTTAGGATTTATCGCCACCGTATAGGCGGGGGCATCCATGGCCAGAACATCTCCGTTCCGGTCGATAATCGTCCCCCGCGTAGCCGGAAGCACTTTCTTCTTGGACCAGAGTTCTTCGGCGTGTCCCTGCCAGAAATCGGCTTGAACGACCTGGAGCCAGAACACTCTCCCCATCAATACAGCAAAAAAGAGGGTTATACATCCCCCTATTAGCAGCGTCCGAAGTCTTATTCTCTTGATCATCGCTAAACCTCTTTAATACGTTATTTTTTGGCGGTAGTTACTTCATCCGCTGAACCGTTCGCTTGCGAATTAGCCGGAATCTGAATATGGAATCCCTCTTCCAATGGTTCTACGTAACCAAGCTTCGCTGCTTCTTGCGGAATTTGCTCCTGCAACTTCTCTCTCTGCACGGTCATTTCCTTGATCTGAACGCTCATCGCTTGAATGTCAGTGTCCATATTGTACATCTGCCGCTTAATACTGTAGAGGTTGGAATTTTGCCACAGCAAGCCGCCCATAACGCCTACGCAAAAAAGAACGGTCACCAGATACAGCAGCTTTTCCCGGACCGGGAGGGGCGAGCGCCGTGTTACGACCTTCGTCGTTTCGCGGTATCGCGGAGACTGGAGTCCGCGTTCCGCCGTCTTTTCTTGTACTGCTAGATTCCCCCGAGTATACGCCATCTCACATTTCCTCCGCTTTAGATTGCAATTTCTCCGCTACGCGCAATTTAGCCGAACGCGCCCGCGGATTTTGTTCCAGTTCCTCGTCAGAAGGAACCAACGGTTTCCGGTTAATCAATTTCAATTGCCCATAACCCCCGCATACACACAGCGGAAAATCGGGAGGACAAGTGCACTTCTCAACATAGCTTGCAAAAATTTGTTTGCAAATCCGGTCCTCCAAGGAGTGAAAAGTAATGACCGAGGCTCTTCCTTCCGGAGCCAAGCACCGGACCGCCGCATGCAAACCTTCTTCCAGAGCGCCGAGTTCGTCATTGACCGCGATCCGCAAGGCCTGAAAACTGCGTTTGGCGGGATGTCCGCCCGTTCTGCGTGCCGCAGCCGGAATCCCCTCCTTCACCAGTTCGACCAGTTGGCCCGTCGTCTCGATCGGCGATTCCTCTCTAGTTTCCACAATGACTTTTGCAATCCGTCTAGAGAACTTTTCTTCGCCATATTGAAACAAAATCCGAGCAATTTCGCGTTCCGGCCACTCATTGATGATCTCCCGGGCCGTAAGCGGGGCCGATTGGTCCATCCGCATATCCAGCGGAGCATCCGCATTGTAGCTAAACCCGCGTTCCCCTTCATCAAATTGAGGTGAGGAAACGCCGAGATCGAACAGGATACCGTCTACCTGTGGAACCCCATTATGCTGTGGTATCCCGTCAAGCTCCAGCAGTTTCTGTTCCAAATGGCGGAAATTGCTCTTTACCAATGTAAGTCGATCGCCGTAAGCGGACAAATGCTCTCTGGCATTGTCTAGTGCCCAATCATCCTGATCAAAAGCGATTAACCTGCCGCCTTCGCCAAGCTGGGACAAAATGACGGAGCTGTGTCCGCCGCCGCCTAACGTGCAATCCACATAAATACCGTCCGGCTTAATGCGCAGCCCTTCTGTCGCTTCTTTCTTAAGCACCGTGATGTGATGAAACAAGACTGCAGCCCTCCAGACCGTACCGGGAATAAGCTATATATACTAGATTCTTGAGCTACCCGGCTATTATCAATTTTTACAGATCAAAATTAAAATCAACTAACTTCTCCGCAATTTCATTAAACGTATCCTCTGACTGTTGGAAATACAGTTCCCACGTATCCCGGCTCCAAATTTCTACCCGGTTCGACACGCCGAGAACAACGCAATCCTTCTCCAGCTTCGCATACTGCCTCAAAGTAGCGGGTAAATTTACCCTTCCCTGTTTATCCCACTCGCATTCCGTCGCCCCGGAGAAAAAAAACCGGGTAAACGCACGGGCATCGGATTTCATCAGTGGTAAAGCCTTTAACTTCTGCTCCAACACTTCCCATTCCGATTGCGGATAAACAAAGAGGCATTGGTCCAGGCCGCGGGTAACCACAAAAGAGGTCCCCAGGAGGTCACGAAACTTGGCCGGGATAATAATCCGACCTTTCTCGTCAATGCTATGTTGGAATTCCCCCATAAACATTGGTTAGCTCACTCCTTACCTCTTTTCCCCACTTTGCACCACTTTCCACCACTATGAATACTACTTATTCTGCATTCGAGAGCAAAATCCTTCTAATGTTCAATATTTTTTTGTTGGTAAAATTACCCCCAAGGACGGATTGCAAAAAAAAGCCCTCCCTCTGCATGGGAGGGAAGGCTCATTATCGTATGTTAGCCAGAAGTTCCAATCCTTTAGCTACCTTTTACAACTTAATGCTCTTGCCAGCTTTCTAGATAGGTGCGCTGTTCAGCGGACAAGGTGTCGATCTCAAGTCCAAGGCTCTCCAACTTGAAGCGGGCCACCTGCTCGTCCAGTTCATAAGGCACGTTGACGACGGTCTTGCCGATGCTCTCATATTGTTCGTTCACATATTTGAGCGATAAAGCCTGCAACGCAAATGTCATGTCCATAATTTCCGCCGGATGCCCGTCGCCTGCAGCGAGGTTGACGAGACGACCCTCTGCCAGGATATACATTTTGCGCCCATCCTTCAACTGATACTCCTCAATGTTACGGCGAACTGTTCGCACCGAGCTAGAACGCTCGGCAAGCTCCGGTTTGTTCACTTCCACGTCGAAGTGTCCGGCGTTGGATAAGATAGCCCCGTCTTTCATGACATCGTAGTGCTCACCGCGGATCACATCGCGATTGCCCGTTACTGTCACGAAGAAATCGCCAATCTTGGCTGCTTCAAGCATCGGCATCACGCGGAAGCCGTCCATGTACGCTTCTACGGCCTTAATCGCGTCTACTTCGGTCACGATGACATTGGCGCCGAGCCCTTTTGCCCGCATGGCCACACCTTTACCGCACCACCCGTAACCAACGACAACTACGGTTTTGCCCGCAACAACCAGGTTAGTGGTTCGATTAATCCCATCCCATACGGATTGTCCGGTTCCGTACCGGTTATCGAACAAATATTTGCAGTAAGCATCATTCACAGCAACCATCGGGAATTGCAGCTTACCTTCTTTATCCATCGCTTTAAGACGCAAAATTCCAGTGGTCGTTTCTTCAGCACCGCCACGGATATTCTCGAGCAGATCGGGGCGCTCGGAATGTAGAATCGTAACGAGGTCGCCGCCATCATCGATAATTAAATCCGGCTTTGTTTCAAGAGCACGAACCAAAAGCTCTTTGTACTCGGCAGGCTCCGGATTATATTTTGCAAAAACGGTCACTCCGTCTTCCACCAGTGCCGCACAAACATCATCCTG
>DJTQ01000260.1 GCA_002439285.1 Paenibacillaceae bacterium UBA6304 | reverse complement strand
GCGGCGCGTGCCGGGGAGCAAGGGCGCGGGTTCGCGGTCGTTGCGGGCGAAGTGCGGAAGCTGTCTCAGCAGACGAAGCAGCTGTCCGGGGAGATCGGGGCAACGCTGGAACTGGTTGGCGGTTTGGTCAACCAAACGGCCGATACCGCGGTGTCCACCGCCAAAGAAATGGAGCATAGCTTAGGCAGGGTGGAAAAGGCCGAGAATACTTTCGGACAGCTTGTCGAGTCTGCTTATCAATCCGAGATGCGGGGAGAAGAAGTTGTACGTTTCTCAGACACGGCTGCCCTCACCACCGGCTTGGTTCGCCAGGAATTATCCCGGCTTGCGGAACTGAGGGAGGAGTAAATTTTACACTGCGTTTACAATCCGTCTTATCCCCTTTTACATAAGAAAGGTAATATTGTCATGTACCTAATTACCTAAGCTCCGGCACGGGCCGCTATAACGTGCTGTCCGTGCTTCATATTGACAATACACAATGGGAGATATGTCATGACACCGATTATTCATATTGAAAATTTGAATTTGTATTATGACCAGTTCCATGCTTTGAAGAATGTTTCGCTCGATATTCCCGAGAAAGCGATCACTGCCTTCATCGGTCCGTCGGGATGCGGAAAGTCGACCTTGCTCCGGACCTTGAACCGGATGAATGATATGATTCCTGCAACTAGGATCGAAGGGTCGGTTAATATTGCGGGCAGTGAAATTTACGGCCACGATGTTGAGGTGGAAATGCTGCGTAAGCAGGTGGGGATGGTATTCCAGCAACCCAATCCTTTTCCGAAATCGATCTATGATAATGTGGCTTACGGTCCAAGACTCCACGGGAAGAAGAACAAAGCTGAGCTCGATGAAATTGTAGAGCAAAGCTTGCGGCAGGCCGTACTTTGGGAAGAGGTCAAGGATTTCCTCAAACGATCTGCGCTGAGTTTGTCGGGGGGACAGCAGCAACGCCTCTGTATTGCCCGGGCAATCGCAGTTCATCCCCAAGTTTTGTTGATGGATGAAGCCACTTCCGCGCTGGATCCCATCTCCACGCTAAAAATCGAGGAGCTCGTCCAGGAATTGAAAGATCAATATACCATCGTCATGGTTACGCACAACATGCATCAGGCAGCCCGTATTTCCGATCGGACCGTCTTCTTTTTGAATGGCGAGATCGTGGAGGCAGATGATACGCGAACCCTGTTCTCGACCCCGAGGGATTCTCGTACCGAAGATTACATTTCCGGCCGGTTCGGATAAAGGAGGAGGCAACTCAAGATGATACAAAGAAAAGAATTTGATCAGAATCTGGAGGATTTGCGTCAATTGCTCAGACAAATGGGCGAGCATGTGGAACGTGCGCTGACCGATTCGATAGCATCCCTGCAATCCCTTGATGCACGCAAGGCCAAGGAAATCGTGGAACAGGATTTGATTCTCAATCAAATGGAAGAGCAAGTCATGGATCTGGGATCCAGGCTGATTGTCACGCAACAGCCAGTAGCTAAGGACTTGCGCCGGATCCTTGTTGCCTTCAAAATTTCCAGCGATTTGGAGCGGATGGGAGATCTGGCGATCGATATCGCCAAGGTGACGGTTCGCCTGGAAGGGCAGTCATTGATCAAACCGCTGGTGGATATTCCGAAGATGGCCGAACTGGTCGTCGTTATGGTTCAGGAGTCGCTGCAATCCTATTTGGACGAAAATACGGACCTGGCTTACAAGATGGCGAGCGATGACGACGAAGTCGATCATTTGTACAGTCAAATTATTCGCGATTTGTATTCGCATATGGTTGAGCATTCCGACTCATTGCAACAGGCGGTGTCTCTGACTCTGGTCGGCCGGTATATTGAACGGATCGCCGATCATGCCACAAATATTGGCGAGAGTACCGTGTACCTGGTTACCGGACATCGGCCGGATTTAAACCAATAGTAGATAGGCCGAGGAGCCTGGCGACGAACATGGATAAAGATAATTCCTCCTTATGCTGTATTAACCGGGCCATTCCGAATCTTCTCGAAGCAGGACGGTACGTATCTCTCCGGTACTGTGCATGATTCGCTTTAGTTAGGAAGGGTAAATAAATTAACGGAACTTATAGCATCTCATGAACATAAGGAGGAATACTATGTTTTTTCACATCAAAGAACTCCAGTTCAAGGCAAAGCCCGAAAAACCTGATCCGGCTTATGCCCGGAAGCTGCAAGAAGTATTAGGCGGCCAGTTCGGCGAAATGTCGGTTATGATGCAATATCTGTTTCAGGGCTTTAACTGCCGAGCGGACCGCAAGTATCGCGATATGCTACTTGATATCGGTACGGAGGAAATCGGGCATGTTGAAATGCTGTGTACGATGATCGCTCAACTGCTGGATGGAGCGCCGGCCGACCAACTTGATGAGCTCGCCAAGGACCCGCTGATCGGCGCGGCGCTCGGCGGCATGAATCCGCAGCACGTCATCGTATCCGGTTTGGGAGCTACGCCTTCCGATAGCAATGGGTTTCCTTGGAACTCACGCTATATCGTTTCAAGCGGTAATCTGCTGGCGGACTTCCGGGCCAATTTGAATGCAGAATCCCAGGGTTTGGTTCAAGTCGTACGCTTGTACGAGCAGACGACGGATCCAGGGATTCGAGAAATGCTATCTTTTATGATTGCCCGAGACATTATGCACCAGAATCAATGGATGGCGGCGATCGAAGAGATCGAGCAGGTGGACGGGCCGATTGCGCCGGCTTCCTTCCCGAGAGAGCTGATTGTGGAAGAGGCCAGCCGTCAGTTCCTTAACTTCTCCGAAGGGGAGGAGAGCAGTGAAGGCCGCTGGGCAAGCGGACCGCTATATGACGGCACGGGCAATTTCGAGTATGTGGCGAAGCCGCAGCCTCAAGGTCAGGCTCCCGAGCTTCAGCCTGCGGCGGATCACCAACATTCTACTCCGGGCAAGGCTCCTTACATTACGAATCCGCCGACAACTTTTTGATCTTTGAATCCTATTCCCGGCTCCT
>DJTQ01000259.1:8310-10925 GCA_002439285.1 Paenibacillaceae bacterium UBA6304 | reverse complement strand
AGCGGACAAACCCCTAGCCGAAATGGAGGAACCCTGGAAGTCACCGCACCGCCGGAAGGCTTTCCGCTTCCGTTCATGCCTGAGCTCCCTAACGAGCACAGCCCAGGCTTGCATGATTTGAACAGTTAAGAAACATACCGCTATGGAGACCTGTGTTACTTTACGGGAATCCATAGCGGTATCTTTTTATCTTTGGCTTGGCACATTTAGAAAATCTGTTTTATGCTGTTTTTATTAAAAGTTTGCTCATGAGGAGGAGTCAGCAGATGAAGTACTATATCGTAGATGCATTTACGAAGACAAATTTCAAAGGAAACCCGGCAGGCGTATGCATTGTGGATGAGTTCCCTGACACAACATTTATGCAAAATATCGCCTATGAGAATAACTTGTCGGAAACCGCCTTTGTCGTGCCTCGGGACGGGTATTTTGACTTGAAGTGGTTTACTCCGGAACTTGAAATAGATCTTTGCGGTCATGCGACATTGGCAAGTGCTTATGTGGTTCACCATTATGTCGATCCCGGGCTGACGGAAATGAAATTCCATACGTTAAGCGGCATATTGAATGTAGCGAAGAAGGACGATCTGTTTGAACTAAACTTTCCTGCCCGAATTCCGGAGAAGATCGCCTCTTTCGCTTCTATCGATGAAATTTTGGGAGCGGCGCCGATAGAGTTGTACGTAACCCGGAACCAGGTGGGAACCCGTTATTATGCCGTGCTTGAGAATGAGGAGCAGGTTGCGCAATTTAACCCGGACTTTGAGCTGATTAAAGGATTGTCGGACTCCTTCGGATTAGTGATTACGGCCAAAGGAAGAGACAGCGATTTTGTTTCCAGATTTTTCGCCCCCCATGCCGGAGTAAATGAAGATCCCGTAACGGGTTCAATACACTGTACACTTATTCCTTACTGGGCGGAAAAGCTCGGAAAGAACAAGCTGCTCGCAAGACAACTATCCAAGCGGGGCGGAGTTCTCTATTGCGAAAATCTTGTGGATAGAGTCTCTATAGGTGGGCATGCCGTACTTTACTTAAAGGGAAATATACAGATCTAAAGATTATAGCCCTTTGAACCCGGCTTGGTTGGGTTTGATATAATGCCAAGTGTCACAAGGATACCGAGCAAAATATCGATAGCCGTTAAAATCTCGTGTGCCATCATGTCCGTCAACAAAAGAAGTCCGGTTAAATGACCGAGCAACTGAATAAGCAGCATAACTTGCGAGGCCACACTCACCCAAAGCGCATAATTCCGCCATCGTTTCTTTTTCATCGACTTTCCCCCTTATGAATTTACGTGTTTTAATATATGCGCCCTATCGGATTTTTAATATAAATGAAGTTATGATAAACAAGAAGAACCGTCCGGATCCGGTCGGTTCTCATCTCCCAATATTCAGATTAGGGCCTCCCAAGTCCAAAGCCCTTGTCTTCCCGTAGCCGGAACCGGCTCGGGCAGCCGCTGAACCTCACTTAATTCCCAAGCAAATCGTCCATCGCTGTAATCTCCGAATATTTCTTCTTGCTTCCCTATTGATGTTTCCTTTGCAAAGGCAGGTCTGTCGCTGTTTAAGAGAATTTTTGAATCCGCGGATCGGGAAACGGACCAGCATTCCTCAAGTCTGCATACCGCAATAATCGCCCCGGTCGGCAAATTATCCTCATTATATCCGTGCTTGGCAAGCACGCTTCGAAAAGGTTCCAATCGGCAAACCTTCTTATCGATTTTCTTTCCTGCATGGATCGCCAGTTCGCCGTGATAAGCTATCTTCCAACTCCGTGTCTCGAATTTTTTCTCGCCGATGGCGATCAGCGTAGCCCAGGGTTGTATAACTGTAATGCATCGCATTTTCTTTCCTCCTCTCGGTCATGATCCCAGCAGTCACGACACATGCGCTTACCTGGAGCCATGTCGAACATAGGGGGATGACTCAGCTCTGTCATCGGCTCGCCGCACTTGTACACATACTATATCACTTCGCCCAATCAACTCTAGCCTAATCATCATACAATATATTCAGAAAAGGAGGCCTGACGAAAATGCCAAACTACCGAATCATTGTCGACCTGTCTGACCGGATGCTTTACCTATTGGATAATAATCGCGTTGTACGGGGATTTCCGGTGGGGATCGGAACCATGCTGACGCAAACTCCCGAGGGAGTCTACACGATTGTCAACAAGGCCCCCAATCCCGGCGGACCGTTTGGAGCGTATTGGATGGGATTATCCAGGCCTCATTACGGTATTCATGGAACTAACGACCCTTCATCCATAGGAAAACAAGTCTCCCATGGATGTATCCGAATGTACAATCAGGATGTTATCCAGCTTGCGAATCTTGTTCCGATCGGGACGAGTGTTACGATTCGAAAATAATCTAATCGTTGTTCCTTTTTGATTACCAAGGAGTCCACCTCCTTCCGGGCAAAATAAAGAAGCCTACGGAGATCGCGCAGACTCGTGGTATAATTTGGCTTATACAACTGAACTTGGGTGGGAAGTATTTCCTCCAGTTATAACATCCTCAGACAAAGCAAAACCCCCTTGCTACGCAAGGGGGTTCTACATTATGGGCCCTGAGGGACTTGAACCCCCGACCAATCGGTTAT
>DJTQ01000259.1:0-7909 GCA_002439285.1 Paenibacillaceae bacterium UBA6304 | reverse complement strand
TGCTCCACCCCGCGTCAGTAAATAGCGACAATTAATAATATACACGATTCAGGCATATTACGTCAAGGGTTTAAGGAATAAATCTAACTCCGTACTTTCCTCTCCGCGAACGGAAGATTTCAATCACCCTCATCTCGTCGAATCCATAAATCCATCCATCATGCTCCAATCTCCGGGCCAGGCATCCTGCTTGAAATTTGGTTCTGTATAATTTATTAAAGTAGATCCAGCGCATGCCCTAAACTCCTTTCTTTATGATGTTTATGATCTCCATCTTATCTATAGATTACCCAAAAACGCGAAAAAAAAGCCGCCAATAAAATATCGGCGGCTTGCATGTTAATATTTAACGCCTCCAGTTTCATCAGGAACAAACGGCGTACCGTCTTCCTGGAACTGGGTTTTTGGATTAACCTTGATTTCTTGAAGCATTTTATTCCCCTTCTCCGCCCATTCCTTGAGCGCTTCCTCTGGGGTCTTCTTATTATCTAATACCTGTTGGAAGTACGTCCGGCCAACATTGGTCACACTGTACAGTCCCGGTTTGTCAACCATCAGCTTATCATCCTTAGGATTGGATGGCGGGAACGGCTTGAGCAGGTAGAATGCCTGGATATTATACGACAGCCCTTGTTTTGGCTGAATATACGATTTCCGCGATACCATTTCATACGAATTGCTACGCGATTTCAGCTTGGCGTATTCTTCGCCGTTAATAAACTTGATAAAATCCCAGGCTGTTTCCGCATTTGGAGCGCTGCTGTTAATCGAGAACGTGTTGCTCATATAGATGTTGCCCCCCACATCGGGCTTCTCCGGATGAACCGGTACGGTGACTACGTCCCAATCCACCTGGGTGAAATTTTTGATTTTGGAGGCATTGTTGTTCGCATCAGCGACTTCATTCACATAGTAGCTTTCCCCGATCGTCATGGCTACTTGGCCTGACAAGAACAAGTCGCCGCTAATTGCAGTCCAAGGCTCATTGCTATCCATTCCGCTATTGCTGTTAGGAATGATATTATCCTTAGACAGCTTGCTGATCGTTTCCCAAATTTTGACCCATTGCGGCGAGCTAACGGTCATAGTCTCCGCTTTATCATCAAATGTCTTTAACTGCAGGCCGCCGATATAAGAATATTGCATATCCCAGAACGGATCATTACCTCTATAACGGTTGAAGGAGAAGCCATATACACGGTCTTTGCCTTCACCTTTAGACACCAAACGGGCTTTGGCAAAAATATCATCCCAAGTCGACTTGTCTGTCGGAGGTTCTACTCCGGCATCCGTAAATATTTTCTTGTTATAGAACAGAGCAGAAGATGTGAACGAAGGCGACAAAGCAAAAAGGTTGCCTTCACCCAGATCCTTGATTCCGTCAATGACAGAAGGTACAAAATCAGCCGTATCAAATTTATCCTCTTGAATCATCGGATCGAGCTGTTTCACCAAATTTTCTTGAATCAACTGCTTTAATGTGCCAGTATCCGCCACTACGACGTCGACCGGGTTGCTGCCGGTCATAATCTTCTTCATGCTCTCCAGGTAGTCCGGCTGAACATACGGTTCTGTTCCGTCGTTATATCTGTACTGGTTACTGTCAACCGCAGGCACGATTTCAATTTTGATATTCTTGTTCGTATACTCAAAAATATCCGTGTATTGCTGACGGAACCAGGAATCATCCGTGCTGCCGTTCAGCACCCCGATACGCAATACCTTCTCTTCTTGCTTATCCGCCGCTTTGCCGCCGGAGCAGCCTGCCAGAAGCCCCAAAGTCAAAGCTGCCGCCAGAGAAACCGTCAAGGTTTTCCGCAGCTTTCCAAATCCGATTCCGTTCTTCATCATGACTTATCCCCCTCCAATGATTTCGGCGCCGTAATCACAATCTTCTCGCCGTCAAATTCCATGCTCGCGCGTCCACCAATACCTACAGCTTCCAGATACTCTTTAGGCACCTGAAGACGTCCAACCCGATCAACTACCACAAACGCTTCATGAACTTCCTGCAGACCACCGCTTCCAAACCCGGAATCTGCGGCCGCCAAATCCAGGTTCGGATTCCGCTTTACAAATTCCGTACTCGTTAAACCGTCGCGAATCGCAACGACCCGATCCACTTTTCCCGCAAGCGTGAGGTCATGAGTAACAATGACAATCGTTATCCCAAGCTCCCGGTTTACCTTCCGGAATATCGACATGATTTGATCGGAAGTCGCGGTGTCCACCGAACCGGTCGGTTCATCGGCAAGCAGCATTTTTGGACGGTTGGACAGCGAGATCGCAATGGCGACACGCTGCTGTTCACCTCCGGAGAGCTGATGCAGTTTGTTATGCATCCGATCTTTCAGTCCAACCCATTCTAGCAATTGTTTGGCATATGCCCGGTCCAGCTTGCCCGTTAACAGCATAGGCATTTCTACGTTCTCCAGAGCCGATAAATAAGGCAACAGGTTACGGGCATTGTTCTGCCACACGAAACCGACCGTATTGCGTTTATATTCCACAAGCTGATCGTCGCGGATTTTGAGCAGGTCCCAGCCTCCGACGCTGACCTGACCGGCGGAAGGCCGGTCGAGCCCGCCAAGAATGTTAAGCAGCGTAGATTTCCCGCTGCCGCTGTTGCCGATGATTGCCATCATCTCTCCCTGCTCTACCGTCAAATTCAATCCCTGAAGCGCGACGACTTCAATCTCATCGGATTTAAAAATTTTGACAAGTCCTTCACAGTTAATCATATGTCCGGTTGAGTTCTCGCCAGAATTCTCATTCACGTTATCATTCATGTTGTCACTCATCTTACCGCTCCTCTCCCATCTTCACGGCTTGATGCACACGCAGCCGCCTGATTTGCCAGAACAGCAGGCCGGCTCCCATGATCAGCATCACCAATACGACCACGTACAGCTTCATCGTATCCGATGAGTTGAAGATGATGCGGAACGGCGGTACCTGGGTTGTTACGTTATCCGTCGTCTGCAGGAACGGTAAGTACAGTTTGCCGGCGACTTTCCCGATCACGATCCCTAAGATAATCGAGAGTCCCGCAGTCAAGATCTGTTCGGTCAAAAGCATAAAGGTCAGTTGTCTGCGAGATAACCCCATCGCTCGCAGGATCCCGAATTGCACCACTCTTCCCGAAAGATTAAAGAACCAATATAGAACATAGCCAATCAGCGATACGATTACCGATACGATGAAGCCTAAGCTCAAAATCCCGAATACACCGCCGCGAGTCGGATGCTTGCTCTGAGCAGCCAGCTCACTGCGCACATCCTTGACAGAGTAAAGATCGACACCTTGTTCACTCAACTTAGTAACGAGCGGAGCCACTTTGGCATCGGGTTTCATTTTCAGCCAAACCTCATACGGAATGAGTGGCGATTGGTCGTAAATATAATCCAGATTGGCTATAATAAACGGCTTCTCATCAGGATATTGACTCGGCCAGTAAGGCAAAATGCCATATACCGCAAATTCCAGCGAGGCTTCCCCTAATGAAACCGTAAAAACATCCCCCGGCTTAAGCTTATATTTCTCAGCCATATTCGACGGCACCAGCGCAGCGCTCTCATTCATCCCCAATAAATTCAAATACTGATACGGATGTGCCGGGAACAAATCGTTCCGGAACCAGGCCACCTCCGCAAAATCAACATTATCAATTCCCATGAGGTTTCCCTGTCCGGCTGAGCGGCCGGAGATAATAATATTGCCTTTGGTTTGCAGCACACGAGCTGCATGCTCAACGCCTTCAAGCTTGCGGAACACCTCAAACGGCGGCTCCGAGTAGATCAACTTGGTCGGCTGTTGCCCGCCGCCTTGACCTCCACCTTGGCCTCCGCCCTGTCCGCCGCCACCTTGGCCGCCTCCAGCTCCTCCTTGGCCTCCGCCAGAACCGCCTTGGCCGGAACCGCCTTGCTGCGGTTTACTGGACATTTCCGGAGTTGCCTCCCAGACGGTCTGCATCACGACGTCCGCTCCGTATTTATACAGCGTCCGTTCCGTCGAGTTCAGATCGATCGTCCGCGCTGCGGAGGCGTTATATACCCCGAGCCCCAGTGTCAGAACAAGCAGAATCATGAGCGGGTAGTAGGAAGCTGCTGAACGCGACAATTGCGTCAAACTCAAGTAATACGGTACCGGGAGCCACTTCTTGCCGATCCAGCCGATCAGCTTCAACAGCCACGGGAAGACGCGCAAAAAGAATAGCCCGATCGAGAAAATAGCCAATGCCGGTACAAAAAACAGAAACGGTTGCACCTGCAGCTCATCCGTAGTCATTCCGGTCTGGAACGTCAGCATTTGGCGTTCAACAAACAAATAGTACCCGTAGCCGGCAACGCCCATCAGCACGATGTCGATGAACCACCGCTGCCATCCGGGACGCTGATCGGATCTCGCCTGCTTCTGCTTCGCATTTACAATGGAAGCACGGGCATAAGAGATTGCGGGCAGCAGCGTTGCGAGGATCGCGATAATGACCGCCGCAGCGCCCAACAGCAGCGCATCGGTGTTGAATCCGACCGGAATCGACTTCCGGTTGACGAAAGCCAGGAAACCGTCGGCGGAGCCGATACTCTTGGACATAAACCAGCCGAGTAATGGCCCGACGATCATGGCGACCGCCCCGAGAATCAAGCCTTCCAGCAAGTAAATGAAAATAATTTGCTTGGTGGAAGCCCCCCGGCTTCGCAGCACGGCAATGTCGCTTTGTTGTTTATCCAGAGACTGGCGCGCATTCATAACGATAAAATAAAATACCATGGCAATCATCGGCGCCGCCAGTGTAAACAACAAGGTCTGCATCTGCAGGCTTTGCTTCCGGAAATCGTCCAGCAGACTGCCGAACGATATATCCACTTTCGTATCTTTCAGTTTCTGATACAACTCGATATTTAGCCGGTCCAACGTGCTCGACAGCGACGAAAGCTGACCGGTCTTAATCTCGCGCAAATCAAATGCATAATACCAGCTTGAATTGTGAAGCGGAATATTCGATTGTTTCAGGATACCTTCATTGAATGCCTTCTCACTGACATAAAACGTATTCATCATGCCTTCCAGGCCCTGATACCAATAGGCATCCGTATCGTCTTGCGGCTGAAATGCCCCGACGATCTTTACCTTGAGGGTAACGTCAACTCCGCTGTATACCGGATATTCCATCACATCCCCGACATGCAGGTCCTGCCGGTACATCGCTTCTTCCAGCATCATGGCTTCAATCGTGGTTCCGTCGGCTTGATCGGAGAACATTTGTCCTCCATTTACCGTAACATGATCCTTCAATCCGCTCATGGAGGAGATGCTCATGGCTCTGGTCCGGCTGGCGTCCACCTTCGTCGGATCCTCGGGATAAACTTCCGTCCCCCGGATCGAACGGGTATTTACATAGCTCTGAAACGGAAACCCGATTTCTTTCGGGACTCCATCGATAATATATTGATTTACTGCCTCCAGCCCGGCGAGATCTGTCTTGGCGCCCCCTGGCGCCTGATAGCTCATTACTAGGGATCCTGCCGGAAGGCCTTCGCTTTCCGCTTTTAGCGTGCTGGATACGACCCGTTTGAGCGAGCCGTCCGAATACATCGGAATGCTGACCGTAAACGAAACCGCGACAATCAGACCGAGTAAGGTGCTGAGCGTCAGCCATTTGGTGTTCCACATTTTGCGGAACAGCAATCGTAATAGAGGAACACCCATTAGCGACCCACTACTTTCTGCCCCGGCGAAAGCCCTTTGAGGATTTCAACGTCCGTCGAGGTTTGCAGTCCAACCTCCACGTCGGCCTCGCGCTTCGTACCGTCCTCTTCTATGACCTGAACGTAAGTACGCGACCCGATCGAGCGAAGTGCAGATATCGGAATCAGCACGGCATTTTCTTTCCGCTCTGTCACGATGGATACGCTGAGCTGGCGCCCGCGTTCCACGTCCTTCGGCCACTTATCTAGCGATACGATCAAATATTTGTCGATCGAGTCACTCTCAGGAGGCGTACCGCCCATGCCCCCGCCGTTTCCGTTGTCCGATGAAGTGGTAGCGACTGGCATCACCTTGACCTTACCGTCAAACGTTCCCGCCGCATTGATATCCACCTTGGCCTTCATGCCAACGGAAATCTTCTCCAGATCCTCCTTGGCAAAAGAAGCCGCTACAACCAGTGAAGATGTATCTGAAATCATACCAAGCGACTCATACGCCTTCACGGTCCCGCCCTTCTGGGCGCTCATCGATACAATCGTCCCCGCAAAAGGCGCCTTCAGCGTACCGTCCGCGATTTTTTGCTCCAGATCGACCAGTTCTTGACGCTGTTCTTCAAACACAATCGACGCTTTTTCAAAATCTATTTCGCTCATTTCATCTTTGGTTCGCAGTGTTTCTTTCATCGTCAATTCCTGCTGCCGGAAATCCAGCCGCTTCTTGCGAAGTTCCTTCTGCAAATCCTTCACATCCAGCACGACCAAAATATCGCCTTTGGCGACCTTATCGCCGGCTTTGACCTTGACCTCTTGAATATGAAGTCCGTCCTCCGTAAAATAAAGCGGATCCTCCCGCTGGCTCATCAGCTTGCCAACCGCGCTGACGCTGAGCTCGATCGTTTCCGAACGCACTTCGTATTCCGGCTTTTTCGATATCGTAGGAGGTGCTATGACCGGAAGGACCTCTTCTTCATCCTCATTCGGAAGCAAACCGCATCCTGTCGAAGCAACGATAGCAAGACATAGGGCAAGCAGCCCTAGCGTCCGTCCGATCCCCCCTTTTCTACCCGATAAATTTTCCATCCACCATTTCGTAAACATGGTCCGCTACCTCCAGGATTGTAGGATCGTGTGTAGTCATACAAATCGTCATATGCTCCGTATGTATGATGTTTTTGAATACAGCCATGACCTGTGCTCCCATTTGGGAATCCAGGTTGGCCGTCGGCTCATCCGCCAATAACAATTTGGGCCGGTGCGCAATCGCCTTGGCGATCGCCACCCGCTGCTGTTCGCCCCCCGACAGTTCGAACGGCCGGTGAAACATCCGCTTGCCAAGGCCGACTAACTCCAGGCAATGCGTCACGCGCCGCTTCCACTCCTGCTGAGGAACTCCTGCCATCCGCAGGGAAAGTTCGACATTCTCCCAGGCGGATAAGAGCGGCAGCAAAGCGTAGGCCTGAAAAATAAAACCGATCTGATTGCGGCGGAGCAAGGTCCGTTTATCATCATTTAATTGATGTAAAGCCTGCCCTCGAAACATGATTTCGCCCGACGAAGGCTCGTCGAGGCCGCCCAGCATATTCAGCAAGGTCGTTTTCCCCGAACCGGACCTTCCCTTCAGCATGACTAGCTGGCCTGATTGTACCTCCATATTGATGCCTTTAAGTACATGGATTTCTCCACTACCCACGGGAAAAGAGCGGTGAACATCCCGCACGGACAGGACAGGGCCAAGCTCCATTTCCTGTATGTCAGGCGGATTAACCTCAGGAACGGAGCCGCCGTCTTCGAAATCATCGTGCAGATATTCTGCTGCTGCGCCGGCCTCCTCCGCTGCTGCGGGTTCGCGAGGCGTGGCGGCTTCTTCGGATTGTACTGGTTTGCGAAGCCATCGCATCATCGTGTATCGGTCTCCTAAGTTTCATTTTATGAGTACTAAGACGGTAGAGGTCGGAGTAATTCACTTTTATGTATCCATCACGTCTTGCATTATAAACGAAAATTCATACCAAAAAGTTACAAGAATTTTTACGATATTGATATTTTTATTTCCATATTTTTTACACTGATGGAATCTAGCATTTTTGATAGTATTACTTAGATTGCTATAATCCGTAGAAACGAGGGGAGTACGATCAAAACCGTAAAAACAGCACTTCTCCTGCTCTCTCTTTTGTCATCATCTTTCATTCAGCCGCAAA
>DJTQ01000191.1 GCA_002439285.1 Paenibacillaceae bacterium UBA6304 | reverse complement strand
AAAGCATTCTCAATAAACGGCTGCAGGATCAATTTGGGAAGTCGAGCGCTCAGCGTTTCCGGAGCCACGAAATAATCGACCCGGATGCCGTTACCGTAGCGAACCTGGTTGATAAACACATAATGCTTCAGGATGACGAGCTCCTCTTCTACCGTAAACGTCTCGGCCGTATTGCTGATCGTATGCTGGATTAGTGAAATGAGTGCGCGGATCGTTTCCGTTGCTGTTTCTTTGTCACCCCGTTGTACCAGGAAATTGACCGAAGCGAGCGTATTATATAAAAAATGCGGGTTGATCTGCCGCTGCAGTGCCGTCAGTTCGGCATTCCGCTGCTCCCGCTGCGTCTTGACCAACTGGTCGACGTAATCGGTCAGCTCGTCGAGCATATAATTGAATGCCCTGCCCAGTTCCCGGGTTTCATAGCTGCCCGTGACCGGAATATAGTTGTGGAAATTACGCTTGGTCACACTCGACATTTGTCTTACCAGCATCCGCAGCGATTTGGTCAATCTTCTCGTAATAACGAACAGAATCAGCAGGGAAGCCGCCACAATTGCGGCACCGATCAGTATAATTTGCTTGACCGGCAGCAATTGGGAGAGGGTCTGCTTCCTATCGATCAGATTCACGATATAACAGTCATAAGCAGGTAAATACTCAGCCAGAATAATCTTGCTGTCCCCTTGCGATTTTATCGTATTGTAACGCAAATTCATTTCGCGGATTTTGACGGCGTCCGCCAGTATGGATGGCGAGGTTTCGCCTATCAGATCACTCTGATTGCTCGACAGAATCAAACCGTTACGATCCAGGATGAGCACATCGTTGCCCGTACTCGTAAAATTGGCGTAAAACTGCCTGAAGTCGCTTTCCTTAATCATCATATACAAGGTGCCGTAGAGCTCCTTGGATGTGGGCACCATTAGCGCTTTGGATGCTACAATCAGCGGAATATCGGACGTTCCGGTTTCATCCCGCAAATAATGGTACGACAGCTTTCCGGGCTGAATGAGCGTTTCTCGTGTAATTTGATTCTCCTTCAGCTTCTCTGCCGGACTGGTCCAGTAGGAGCGGGTGCTAAAGAAGCTGCGCCCGTTGACGCCTGTGATGACCGTTCCAACCTCGTTGATGTCCAGCCCGCTTTGAATGGTCTTCAGTTGCTGGCCCATCTGGTAATAAGCCTGGTTATTGGCCAGAGATCCTCCGTCGCCCTGGGTCAGGAACGTCCGGATCGACGCGCTCTGCAATACAGCATTCGATACGGTTACGATCGAATAGTTGTAGGACTCGAAGCCGTGCTTGATCTGCTGGATGATTTTCGAATTAGTAATGCTGAAAGTATTCATAAACAGCTTCTGCGACACGTGTACGGTAACCCAGGAAGTCATCACCGCCACCGCAATCGTGCTGATGATCATCACGACAAACATTTTGCCGAACAGGGTCAGGTGAAAGCCTCGTCTCCACTGGATTCTCATAGCGGATGACGGCTCTCCGTCAACCGCCTACGAAATTGACTGGGCGAGACGCCCATCTGCTTGCGGAATACCTTCGTAAAATAGCTTTGATCCACATATCCAACCAGGCTGCCGACATCGGCAATGGACATATCATCTTGTCTGAGATACTCGCACGCCTTCTCCATCCGGACGCGGCAAAGATACTCACTGAATCCCTCCGGGTTGTGCGTGGCAAAATAGTTGGACAAATAAGACGGGTTAAAATGAAAATGCTGGGCAACCCCCGACAAGGTCAGCGGCTCGGCGTAATGCTCCCGGATATACAGAAGGATATTTTGAATCGATTTGCCTCCAGCCGAACGGCTGCGTCCCATGACGATCTCCGCCGCTTCGGACAGAAACTCATCCAGAATCACTGACGTTTCCAGGATGTCCCGGGTCGCATGGATAGAGCGGAATACCTCATATTTGCGGCGGTCCAGACTGGCGGCTTCATAATGACATCGCAGCAGCGACAGAATAATCGTAAACAGGCTGTGTCCCAAAAATGACTTGAATTCATACATCCCGGTATCCGACCGGCCGGACATGGACGCCGTAAATCCTCTCAATCGTTCAAAAGCGGCCAAAAACTGCTGCTTGTTCAACTCCTCCGCAAAAGCCGCTGCGTCAAACGGCTTGCCTGCGGCGGCCGACTTCAGTTCATCTGCTATAAACATCATTTGCTCGGGCATAAAAAAACGCTTCTCCAGTAACGCCGGCATTTCCGTGCTCACTTGATGAAGGCCGTAAATCTCTGTAAAGATACCGCTCACAGCCAGACATAGTGGTACCTCCCCTCGGCCGATCTCATCGGCGGTCTTACGGAATAACCGATCGATAGACCCCGGTCCAGCGTCATTCATGCCTATATTCAGCAGGATCAGGGCATGCTCCCCTCCGGCCTCCAGCTCATGGCAGACAAGCGAGACTCCAACTTCCGCCGCCCATGCCGGCAGTCTGCATATCATCCAGGCAGCGCGCTCTGACAGCTCGGCGGCTTGATACGTCTTATCGCCCGCCATTAGCTCTGCTGTAAGCAGATAGAAGGACGGATAAAGAAAAACGGACGCCAGCAGACCGTCCGCATTCATGTCCTCCACCTCGTATCCCGCCAGTAGCTTGTCAAGCACCGCGTTCAACGAACGTTCCTTGCCTCCGGTGGTAAGTCCCTCGCGCAAGGCGGGGATGGCGGCGGCTGTTTTTTTCAAAATGGCCAGCAGCTCATCCGCATCTAGTTTGGGCTTCAAAATATAGTCGCTTGCCCCGCTCTGAAACGTTGACCGCACATATTCGAATTCACTGAAGCTGCTCAGCACAATAATTTTGACATCAGGATAATGCTCCTTGATCTGCCGGGCAAGTTCCTCCCCGTCCATTACGGGCATGACTATATCCATCAGCACAATGTGCGGGCTCAGCCGACCGATCAGCTCCAGCGCCTCTTTCCCGTTCGAGGCTTCCCCGGCAATCGTGAACCCTTCCTGCTCCCAGTGAAATAAATGCTTAATGCCCTGCCTGACCAGCATTTCATCATCCGCAATCAGAACTTTACAATAGTTATCCATTCGATATAACTCCCTCTCTTTACGCGGATTTTAGTTTTGTAAGCGCTTAATAATATATGTATTTCATAACAGACTTTAGTTTGTCAATGGATGAAGGTAGGGTAAGCCGCAGTTTTCGATGGAAAGAACCGCCCGAATACAGGCGGCTCAACAGTTGGAAACTTATAGTGTACATGCTATTCAGCGGGATCAGACTGAATAAAATTCAAATGTTTCATTCGGTTTATGACAGATAATACTTCATTGATTCTTGGTAATTCAAGCCATCTTTCGAAGCCGGGAAAATAGGAAGAAAATACAATATCCACTCCTTCCCTCTCCATATCTTCGAGAGCTTTTTTGATCTTGTCATGAAGAAAGATGAGGCGATCCTGATTACTTATAGCGATTTTTCGAATTAGAAAGGCGATAGCTGCAAGCTGGGCGTATGATGTGATATTGTAGAGCCCTCTAACATCAATTTGGTCATCGCCTATCATCATGTATCCCAAGCCTGAAACCATCAGCTTTTCTGTACCACTGCCTTGTGGATAGCTCGAAAAGTGATCGGTGGTTATTATTCTTTCTATCTTCCATTTGGTAAAGGGGATACGTTCGCGCGGTTTGTCGTGTTCACATAACTTTTTTGCTTCCTGGGTTACGTTTTTGGCCACAAAATTGTCCATCAGGATGATCTGATCGGCAACGGATAAGAATTCACCGCTACCCCCAATAACAAGAACGGAAGATACGTTAGCAGCCTCATAAAGCTCCCTGACACGTTCCGTAAAAGGGGTAATGGGTTCATGTTTGATTAATGAACGCATCTTGATGTCTTGAATCATAAAATTCGTCGCACTTCTGTCTTCATCAATAAGAAGAAGTTTACACCCGAAGTTGATTGCCTCCATAATATTTGCAGCTTGAGATGTGGAACCTGAGGCGTAGTCGGTCGAAAACTGTTCAGCCGAACTATTGGGTATCCATTTTATGAATGGCGTAATATTGATATTTGATATGGAACGGCCTTCTTCTGCAGATATCTCCATTGCACTTGGATCTGTAATCACAAATTCTCGTCCGTCGCCTATGCTGTGATTGTAAATCCCCGAATTTAGTGCATCCAGCAATGTGCTTTTACCCGAATAACCACCCCCGGTGATGACCGTCACACCATGTTTAATTCCCATTCCTCGCAAACCACAAATTTCAATCTCAACATCTTCCGGGGATGTAAAAGGTAAGGCAACCTCCAGTGGCCCGCTGTCGTCTTTATTTCTTGGCAAAATGCTGCCATTCGCAATAAACGCACAATAATCACTGGATTTCAGCCATTCGCGAATCCTGTTTTGTTTTGTTACCAATTCATACGCAGCATTTAATTTGAGGAGATCAAACTTGGCAATAAACTTCTCCACTTCTTTGGGAAGCATTTTGCAGAGCATGCGCATCGCTTTATCATTATTCTTGAATGGAAGTTGAACTGTAATCATTAAGCATAGATACCGTTGTTCCGAGATGCCTTCGACAAAGGATGCATTACGTTGCACCACCACATTGGTTGGGAGAAAACAATAAAATGCCCCATTTTCTTTATCAGAACGTGACCGGTTATAAATCAATTCATTTAATTCCTCAATATGACCAACCCATTCCCTTAATGCAAAATCTGAGAGAACCACGGGATCCCTATTGTCATCTAAGCCGAGACGGTCAAAAGGTATTTTGATGGTGATACAAGGTTTATCCAGTGTGAGTTTATGTGTCCGTTCAATGTAATAGGCAACATCATTATTCCAATAGGTTGGGTCACCCGAACCTTCATAAATTAGGCCATAAGATGACTGTCCGGATTGTAAGGAGCGAAAATATTGAGCGAGTCTTTTAATAAAGCATCATCCTTTCATATTTGGTTACCTGGACAACCGTTTGTCCCCAAAAAAATAACAGCCACTCCGTAAGTGGCTGTCATAGACCGGCAAGAAAGCTTAAATAATTCATTCTGCCTACATATAAAAGCCCTGAGAGTGGATCTTACCCTCAGGGACAAATGGAATCGTAAATAAATAACTAAAAATCAACATGAGGATAAGACGTATATTTTTTTGTGTTCATTGTCCTCACCTCGTTAGGATTTATTTTTACGGCGACTTAATTGTAACATTGAGATTATTCACATAATAGGGATAGATTAATTATAATTAACTCTAACCAAAGCCTGTTTACAGCCGTTCATTTTTCTTTATATACAAAGTAATCAAAATCAGCGTGCTTCCTAGTCCCGCCAAGATCCTGCGCACACAGACCGATATAGGCTCCCGTAAACCGGATATATTCAGGAGATTCATCCGACAGATGCGTGATATCGAACCAGCCGCCTGCCGGATACCAGGTCTGCTGATCATCTAGCGCGTAGAAAAAGGAAGCACGATCGTGATCGATCACAACCTTTAACCGGATCCTGTTCGCCGATTTCAGCGGGATATCCTCCAGCAACTCATCGTACACCCCGTATCTGGACTGTATAATTCCTAGGCATACTCCCTTCTCTTCATGATACGTTACCCGCAAATACAAATAGTCCTTGGTATCATAGTAGAGAATCAAACCTGCCATTTGCTGCGGATGATCCGGCGTAAACTCAAGGCAAGTTTCTGCTTCACACACAAAAGCCTGTAGTCTACGGGCGACCATGCTCTGTCTGTGCGTGGAGTTCATCGATTCCATACCGCGCAGGCGCAGGTGGCCGGGACGATCCGTAAGGCTCATCCAAGTCGAATCCGGTGGAATACGAAGTGTATTCCAATCGTGCTGCAATTCAACTTGATCAAAATGGTCCAACTTTGGAGCCGGTTCAAAAGGATGTGCCGTGATGTTGGGGGCGGGCACCTGTATCTCGGGATTTCGGTCACCGCTTGCAAGCCGCAGCCAGCCGTCCTCGCTCCAAGTGCAC
>DJTQ01000004.1:8695-9056 GCA_002439285.1 Paenibacillaceae bacterium UBA6304 | reverse complement strand
AATCAATATCGTCAACTTTAAGTTTTCCGATGCGTTCAACCAGTCGATCGAAGCCAAACAGGTAGCTCAGCAGCAGGCGCTGAAAGCGAGCAACGACCTGAAGCGGGTTGAGATTGAGGCGAAGCAGAAGGTGGCGCAAGCGCAAGCCGAGGCGGAATCCTTGAAGCTGAAGAAGCAGGAAGTCACGCCTGAGCTGGTTCAGTTGAAACAGATTGAGGTACAGGAGAAGGCGCTCGAGAAATGGGATGGGCGACTTCCGTCCGTGACGGGCGGAGCCACTCCGTTTATCGATATTCAGTCGCTTACAAGCGGACAGCAATAAACGATTGCTTCAGGAACCCGTCGACTGGGTCTCGGCGGG
>DJTQ01000004.1:0-8413 GCA_002439285.1 Paenibacillaceae bacterium UBA6304 | reverse complement strand
TCGACTGGGTCTCGGCGGGTTTCTTTTTTTGTCTTTTGCTCCGAATGAGGTAAACTACCCAATAAATTGCCGGGAACAGATACTCTGCAACAAGCACGAAAGGGGCAAGATTAGTTGCTAAAAATTGTGCCAACTCCTGTTGCGTTCTTGCAATCGTGACGGATAGAACACCAATAAAGGCGACAACGGGCAGGGCTAAGGGCTTGTGATCCTTAATTCCTATTAATTGTGAAATACAGATCACGGCTACAGAACTTAAAAAGGAAACTTTAACAAAAATACTGGTCAACCACAAAATAATCAGGATCGGATCAAGCGTCTCGATAAACGAGCCCGCCCGGATAAACCGGATTAATTCCAAGTCAGGAAACATGAGGTTGGGGGCTAATTCCGCGCCGAATGTCAAAAGGACTGGAATGAGATGCGACATAATGATGACCAGCGAAGTAATGATAGTGAACAAATAGGTTTTCATTACTTTTTTCGGTTCTTTCAAATAGGGATAGAGAAGAAACATGAACGCCAGTTCGCCGAACATGCTTAAATTGTAGGCAATTCCGTTAGACATATCTTTGAGATTCAAGTGAGTTACTAACGCAATCAAGGCGTCCTTCTCAATCTCCTGCATAGCGAGGAAGGGGATAAGTAAGAACGCGACAGCACTGACCAGGAAGATGCCTTGTGCCGCCCGGAAAATGGTGGTTATTCCGGATCTGACCGCATAAGCGATGCAAAGACCGAAGATCAGAATTACCGCCCATGAAGGCGTATCGATTAAATACACAGAGATAAGAAAGTCGGACATCTGTCTTAGGTTCATTGCGGATAACAGCAGCTTAACTACTACAATATACAGAATAATGAATGTATGCGGGCCTTTGCCAATAATTTGCCCACCATATTCTGCAAGAAACTCATTCGGCCTGGATGAGGCTACTTTATAGGAGGGGTAAACTAAGGCTAAGGCGAGAAAAGCGCCGATGATGGTGGCAACCGGTGTTGAGAATCGGCTTCCGTTAATGAGCATGCCTAGCAAAAAGGCAATTACCGTCGTGAAAATATGCAAATTGAAGAGCGAAAAAATTTGAGTGGTGGAGACGCTTTTTTGCATGGCTTATCCCTCCTAATTTAAGATCCTCCGAACATCAACGTTCCTATAGACCTGCCAACCAAGTGAAACAAGATGGCGATATTCCATTTGTCTTTAATGGCAAACAGTACCTCCGTCAGGATAAACAGACAAACCGATATGGTCAGGACGATCCATTGATCGCGGCGATTGGACTGAGATTTTCTTTGACTTCTCCATTCAAATACCATGATCGCAAGAAACATGATGCCGATCCAGATCATCGAATGTTACCTCCTATTTTGTCCTTTAATTAATTCTTCCTGGGTAACGGAACGGATTATTCCACCTGTCCGCTTGATGATGATCTTCACGGATACATCAACCGGCATCTCATCGGCATAATAATCCCGCCAATCGGTTTTAATCCGATTCCATACTTTTGGATATCTCCAGTAAAGGTACTGGTTCATGAGAAAAGCGTCGGATCGCGCTTCCTTTGTTTTGGCGATGACTTCCTTCAACCTAGACTCAATTTTTTTTTGAAAGGCTTCTTGTAACTTTTGAAGCATTTCATCATTTTTCAAATCAATATCGGAGTCGGAAGCAACGATATAAGAAGTGGCGCTGCTCCGGATTTTAAATGAGATTTTTCCATCCTTAATAACAGGAGAAATTTTGGTTCCAATCCCTTGAGCGATAGCGTTGACGGTTTTCCCGTCTGTTGGAGAATCAACACTGATAATGGAAGATTCCAACTGGGAACTGATCCACAGCGAACCTCTTAATTGTTCTGAATTCATTCTGATCTTAGACATCTTCCCTTCTCTTATAATTGCGGCTCCGTCTGTTCCCATCCAGGCATGTTTCTTACTTTCGCCACTTCCTATTTCAGGTTTTAAAGTAAATGAGAGTAGCGGCAATAAAATATCGCCTCCTTTATACCTCGCCATCATTAAGTCCTTGATCGTTGTGTCGAGGGTCAGGTGTTGCGAGATGAATTTCAATAAGATTTCAGAAATGAACCGCTCGAATACGGTGGGAGCGTTCGCAATCTCAATTGCCTTATTGGGTGTTACGAACAGATTGGAACTGAGATGAAAGGCAGGCTGCCGTGCGGCAAACTCCAGCAGCGGATCGAGACCTTTCTCCGCATATTTTCGTCCAATCACGACAATTCGGGTTTGTCCGAAGGAGATTCTTCTGGAGTTGTCGTCTTTGATCAGTTCCCACGCTTCACTAATCGTCTTGGCCTTCTTTGTGACAAAAGTATAAGGTTTATCGGCGGTGCCTCCACCACCACCCCCACCTCCGGCTTGGCCGGGAATCATCCGGTTGGGTAGGGTAAAGGAGAGCGTCAACTCCGTTTGCCCATCCTCTGCTTCGTCTATGAGCATCATCATGACAAATGCCCGGTTATTTAATTCTTCAGCCGACCAGCAGCCGCAAATTCCGACTAACAGAGTGATCGCTAGGGCTGCTCTTAGCGTCACGCTTAAAGTATGTTTCATGGCATTCTCATCCTTTTTTCTTGGCCCAACCACGGGAATTATTCTTCTGCCGGGTGGAATTATCGGTTAATTGAAGCGGACGCTTGCGCATACTGTACCATGGCGCACGGACTATAGTGTCGTTCAAGTCAGCCTCGACCAAAGGTGTCAGCGGAGATAAGTACGGGATTCCAAACGATTCGAGGTTAATCAGATGGACATAAATCAAAATTAGCCCGCACGCAATACCGTAAAGGCCGAACAGCGACGCAAGAATCATAATCGGAAATCTCAGCAGTCTGAACGATAAACCGAGATCAAAATGCGGGATGATAAAAGAAGCGATTCCGGTCAGCGACACAATAATGACCATCGTGGCAGACACGATTCCTGCTTCCACGGCTGCGGTCCCGATGATCAATGCACCAATAATCGAAACAGCTTGGCCGATCGACTTCGGAATCCGAACGGATGCTTCACGTAATGCTTCAAACGCCAACTCCATCATGAACGCCTCAAAGAAGGCGGGAAAAGGCACGATTTCCCGAGAGGAAGCGATCGTTCGCAAAAATTGGGGAGGGATCATCTCCGGATGGAAAGTCGTAATCGCAATATACAGAGAAGGCAACAGTAATGAGATAAATGTAAATAAGTAACGGATCCAGCGGATCCACGTCGCTGCGATAAATCGCTGGAAATAGTCTTCGGGCGATTGCAGCAGCATAGGGAGCGTAACGGGAACAATCAGTGTCATAGGCGTTCCGTCTACGAAAAGTGCTACCCGACCTTCGAGTAAAGCGGCAGCAACTACATCCGGTCTCTCCGTGTATTGAATCTGCGGAAACGGGGAGTAAGGATTATCCTCAATAGACTCTTCCAGATACGAAGATCCCAGAACGCTGTCAATATCGAAGTAGGATAAGCGGCGCTTCACTTCTTTCACAAGTTCCTGCTTGCAAAGGCCGTCGACATAGGCAATGACAATATCGGTCTTGGTTTTTGTCCCGATAATAATAGCCTCATTCTTAAAATCTTTAATCTTAAGCCGTCTTCTTAACAATGTAAGATTGATTTCCAAATCTTCAATAAAAGCTTCTCTGGGTCCCCGAATAACGGATTCATTCGGCGGTTCGTCGACCGAACGTGTCTGATAAGCCGAGATGGAGAAGGTCATCATCCGCTCATCTCCGTCGATGAGCAACAGCGCGCCGGCATCCAGTACCGCGGTTAAACCCTCGTTCAGATCAGCGATGATCTTGGTTTGAGATACGGACAAGCCTTTATCGTCAAACAGAAATCGGTATATATCTTCATGCTTCAGATGATCCGCTTCTTGCTGCAAGCTCCGGATTATAAAATCTTGAGCGGTTGCTTGGCTAATCATTCCACGGATATAGATGAGCGCACAGTCCTGCCCTGTACTGAGTGAAAACTGGCGGAATATGATATCCGAGCAGTTTTCAAACTGCTGCTGATACCAGGTGAGTTTATCCTCCAGAGCTTTGCCGGTAGACGGCTGAGGCGAGGGGAGCGTATTTGGCGGCTGCCCGTTAGTCTTCTCTGGAGATCCTGAGCCTGAGCCGGGATGCGAGGAGCGTTGCGGACGTCTCCATAGTGGCAAAGTGATGGCCTCCTTTACGAATGATTGCTGTATATAAAATTCTCGAAATATAGGAAAATTATTCTGTGAAAGTAAATACAGACTTTGGAACTATTTATTTATGGTGCTTTTTGATCGATATTTAAGATATAGCGGCATAAGTCTGTCTTTTTTACGGCAGTCAACGAGAATTAGCTATTACATAATGAAATAACGATTGAAGAGGGGTGCTAAGTTTGAAAACTCATGTAATGGAGATTCAGGAAGGGGACCGGCTGCGATCGGATATTTTTAACCAGGCTGGCCTTCACGTTCTCCCTAAAGGAACAAGCATACATAAGGAAGAAGTTGCGCTTCTCATCCGGCAAAATATTAATTACGTGGATATCGAACCCAGGGAAGACGAGCAGTCTCTCTCAGGGCTAAGCAGGAATGACTTTACGAAGCGGCTGAAGGATAATTTCGAACGAACGGTGCAAGGCTATCAGGCTATTTTTCTGGAGGCACTGACAACGGGGAAATTCAACCAATCCATGGTGGAAGAGAAGCTGCAGCCGATGCTTGAAATTATTGACAGCAAAAGAGACGTGGTATCGCTGCTTATTACATTTGGCGAAAACGATGCCAATCTCTACACTCATTCTTTACAAGTGGGCCTTTTATCCTATTACATTGCTTCTTGGCTCGGTTATTCCTCCAATGAATGTTATGAAATCAGTAAGGCGGGATATTTGCACGATATCGGCAAAAGCAAACTCCGTCAGGAGCTGCGCAATCATGGTGGCCCGTTAAATGAGGCGCAATCCGATGAAATGAAGCGGCATACGAGGTATGGTTACGAGATTATCCGCGACTCCATGGCCGATGAGGTTCCGGCACTTGTCGCGCTGCAGCATCATGAGCGCGAAGACGGTACGGGGTATCCTCAGGGACTGACTAAAGGAGAAATTCATCACTATTCACAAATTGTCGCCGTAGCCAATACTTATGTGGAAATGACGTCAACGGATCCCTCAGAAGGTCGCCAAGGTTTGCTAACGGTACTGAGCAAAGTATATGAACTAGGGTTCGGAGAACTTAACGAACGGGCGGTTCAGGCGCTTGCGCGGCATTTGATTCCACAGTTTATCGGGAAACAGGCCCGACTGAGCAACGGCGAGACCGCGACGATCGTCTGGAACAACCCGAGCGATTTCTTTAGGCCGCTGGTCCAAGTCAAAGATCAGTTTAGGGATTTGGCGGTAGAGCGGGACATTGTGGTCGAAGATATCTTCATGTAAACCGAAACGGCAAACAACCGGGTTCCGTGCTTTGGACGGAACCCGGTTGTTTACATTTAAGGCAAGCTGTGTTGTTATTCCAATAAGCCGAACTCTTCATAAACCCGGATGTCGACAACGCCGTTGTCCGGCAAATGGCGATCAAGTTGAAATTTCCTCAGAGCGGCAGCGGTATCCGAGCGAAATTTACCATTGCATACACCTTGAAAATAACCTGCGCTTTTCAGGCGGGATTGAATAAGCTGGACGTCCCCGCCTACATCGCCTTCCGCCAGATTTCTCGGCGCTTGCCCGGCATCGCCAAGTACGTGTCCGAAGATGGTAACCTTAGTACCGATCGGTACCAGCTCATAGAGGTCAAGTACATCGCGATTCTGCATTCGAATGCAACCATGGCTAAGGTGTTGGCCAATCGAATTCGGCCGGTTCGTTCCATGGATTCCGTAAATACCCCAGGGGACGTTGAGTCCAAGCCAGCGGGGGCCGAAGGCGGGACCCCAGTCTTTTCCCTTGTAGATGATTTGGTATTCACCGACAGGGGTCGGAGTAGAGGGATTTCCTACGGCCACGCTGTAAGTTTTGAAAGGTTCTCCTTGTAGAAGCACGATCAACTTGTGACGGAGCGGATAAATCTCGATCGAGAATATACCCTCCTCCGTCAGGATCGGTAGCGAAGGATCTGCATAGACCTTAGGGGAGAATCCACTCTCGAAAAGACCTGAAATTACGCCCGATAGAACAAGCAGGAAGGTTGCAGCCGCAGTAACACGCCGAATATAGCGACCGATTGTTGGAATTGTTAGAATCATGGCATCCTCAAGAAAGATTATATTTGTGGGTAGGATTCCCGTGAATCCTAATTTCATTCCGGAATCGTCATCCGCTCTGGATCATCCGGAAGGCATCGATGACTTTCCGGTGTAGTTGCGGCCAGTATGTTTGCCCAGTTTGCCCATGTGCTAGTTCCAAGGCCCAAAGTACCGCCCCTGCCGCTGGAGGCACATGCAGAAAGACAAAGCGGCATGTGATCGGCGTCAGGGCGGCGAGATGCCGCTTAAAACAATCGAATAGCAGCGGGGTTTCCGCCTTGATCCAAACGGAACCCGCCAGAATGACATCGGCTTCCTCCTCAGGCGTAAAACCCAAATTGTGCAGACAGCCTGCCGTGGAACGGGCGAGCGATTCACCGGTCTGATCCAGGATGGACAGTGCAACGGGGTCTCCCTGATCGGCCGCCGAGAACAGTATTCGCATCACTTGCGTGTTGGGTAGACTACGGTTTATGACGCCCTCCACAACCGCTTCGATTAAGCGGGACTTGTCGGTAATTTGCAATAGCTCCATGATTGATTCGGTCATGGAAGTGGTTGGACCCATCCGGTAATGGAAGTCGTACACCGTCCGCAGAACTTTTCGGGCCAAATAAAATCCGCCGGCTTCATCTCCCGAAAGTTCACTTCCTACTCCGCCTACTTGCAGACGCTCCCCGGATTTGGAGATGCCTCCGGTACATGTTCCGGAGCCGTTGATAGAGCATATTCCGTAGCCTTTTTGACTTCCCGCCTTGATTCCAAGAAAAGAATCATTATCTACCGCGTATCTTGTAAACCCGAGTTGTTCAACGATCAGCCGTAATTGTTCCTTCTGGGAAGGAATGTCCGCTCCCGCTAGACCGAAAGCTCCTGCAGCAAGGTCGTTCACCGTCAGATGATGACGGGATAATAATTGTTGCAAATGGTCTTCCAACACTCGGCGGGTACTGTGGTAGGCATCGCGAAATTGTTCATGGCTGCAGGTTCCCGCATGGAGATGATCGATATAATTGCCTTCAAGATCGAATAAATAATAGTCGGTTTTGCTGTTTCCGCCATCAACGCCGAGCACGAAGTTTCCAGTCTTCGCCTTCATGTTTCTTCGGAAAAAAACTGCGGGAGATAGGCCTTGTGCGCTTCCTTCAGTTCGTGAAAACAGCCATAGGCCGCATCATAGTCTCCGACGAGCGGATTCATGAGCAGAGCGCGCATCGCAGCGTCTTCGCTACCGCTAACCGCGGCGGCCACGGTTTCGCGTTCGTAAGCTTTCACCATCCGCATATAGTCGATAATATGCTGGTTTTGAAAGTCCTTCACACGAACCGGTTTGGCACCGTCCTTGCCGACTACGGCGCAGACTTCTACCGCATCGGTATCTTCCATGAAAGAAAGGGCCCCCCTGTTCAGCAGATTGACGACATGCACTTCCTGTTTATCGTTATAGATCGCGTCAACGAGGCTGATTGCCACTTCGGAATAATTGGCACCGCCTCGGGATGACAACAAATCCGGCTTGGAATGGAGTTTGGAATCCGAATAGATTTGCAGCAGTTCTTCTTCGATCTGCACGCACTTTTCGCCCCTCGTAAGTTCGCTTTCCTTAACGAGCTTTAATTTCTTATCTTTGAAATAATAGTATTCGAGATAGGAAGATGGGATGGCACCGACCATCCGAATCAGTTCTCCGCTAAATCCGCTCGAAGGAATGTTCTTCATCGCTTCGCTGTTAAGCCCCATATTTAGCGCCGTACGCAAATAATCCCGGCCATCTTGTTCAATCGCCGTAATCCAGCTTAAATGATTGAGACCGACATAGGTGATATCCGGATGATCCAATCCGAGAGACTCGCGGATGCTTTTAAACATATTGTAGGGAACGTTACATAGGCCGAGCATTTTGACCTCGCTGTGATTGAGGAGCGCCTCGGTAATGATGCCGGCCGGGTTTGAGAAGTTGATGAGCCAGGCATTGGGGCATAGCTTCTTCATTCGCTCGGCGATCTGAAGCATCACCGGAATGGTGCGCATGGCCTTGAAAAATCCGCCGATCCCGCAAGTCTCCTGGCCGATCAGGTCATATTTCAGCGGGATTCTCTCATCCAGAACCCGAGCCGCAAGTTTGCCGACCCGGATCTGCCCAAGTACAAAATCGGCGTCTTTCA
>DJTQ01000003.1 GCA_002439285.1 Paenibacillaceae bacterium UBA6304 | reverse complement strand
TACGAATTTCGCGCTGCTGGTTTCACATAAATTTACTGATCCGTTCGACAAACCGAACGAATACGCAAGAGAGATTTGTCAGCGGGCGAATGATCTTTCGAACGGCGGCGTTATCATTCAGAAGTATGGCGATATTCTGCGCGGACGTCGCTCTACGGCAGGGCGCATCGCGGAGGGCTTCCTGGAGCCGACTCTGAAAGAAGCCGTTCCGGGTGATTTGGGGCTCGTGCTGCCATACAATACGATGAAAAGTTTGATCGAAATGGTCGAGGCGCTCGAAAAAGTCACTCCGGGCATCGCTTCCGAACACACGTTATTCTATGGCGTTGAGGCAAAGTTTTATTCGGCTCGCCCGAAGCTGTCGGAATCGCTGGAAACCGAAATCGCCGGACTTTACTGCGGCGGGGACGGCGCAGGAATTACCCGGGGCTTGGCCCAGGCTGGTGCGGCTGGAGTGTGGATCGCCCGTGGCATGATGGAGAAAGCGGGGGTTTAGCGATAGCGTCCTTTTAACTAAATTCGACTCATGAGAGAGACTAAATAAACAGAGAACGGTGGAGCAACCTTTGCTCCACCGTTCTTTTTATGTTACCCGGGAATAGAAATAGGGCTGAACCATGCTGCTGTCCTGCTGCTGCCGGGAACGGATGTCTTCATTGATCTCTTTATACACATGGACCGAGTAAAAGAGAGTTGTAACGATTAAGATTAGCACAGGCAATACGGCGAGGGCGATGGGGATATATAGGCTCGTTTCACCGGCAGCCGCTATTCGTTCTTCCCGGATCTCCGGGAAGTTGGCCAAGCGAGAATTTAGCGCTCTGATTTTTCGCCGGGCTTGATGCAGATAGATCTTGTTGGCAAAAAGGGCAAAGATGGCCTGGAGCACGAGATTGGCGATCAGGACCACGACAACGACGCCTCCCGAGAAGTAATACACCGGGAACATGATCGCACGGACGATATTGACCATGAAACTCATCGCAATCAGGTATACCAGCAGGTACAGATACATGCCCCTATACAGCATCCAATACCCGCCGAACAAGAATGCAGGCCAATTCCAGCGCCTGTCTTCCTTCCAAATCCTTAAGTATTCATCGGCATTCTTGCCGACAAACAAAGCGAAATCCTCTTCAGTCGGCTCCGCTCCCTTATTCTGACTCTCTGCCCCTGCCGCATGTCCGGAGTAACCGGGCGGCTGTGGTGCGTAGTGGGGAACTGTAGCGGCTGTTCCTTCCCGGGGCTTCACCGGACTTCCGCAACTTACGCAAAACTTATCATTCTCTAAAAGCTTAGTACCGCAATTCGAACAAAACATGGCTACCTCCAACCGACTTATTTCAACTGCATCATTATAGTTCGAAAGAACTAAGTCATTTATATTTATCGGAGAATAGGCGGCAGAATTGAATAGGCGGCGAGATTGAACAGACTTCTTTGTGCAAACGATTGACCCACTCAAGAGAGCGATGTTATAATGCAGCACATAAAGGTTGAGTAAACGTTTAAGTAGCTGCGGATATGACCTCTTTTCCGTGGCAGCGAAGGGAGAAATGCGGCATGGACAGAGCTTACGTATTGGGACGGAGCGCCTGGCGCACGATTGAAGAAGGCAATGAACGGGAATGGCTGATCGGCAACGGAATTGGCGGTTATTCGAGCCACTCGGTGCCCGGTGGCGGGTTCCGGATGTCCCACGGCTATCTGGTCGCTTCGACCAAAGCGCCGGTGAACCGGGTGTTGGTGTTTACCAGAACCCAAGAGCAGGTGCAAATCGGCGACAAATCTTACGATTTAACCTCGCAGCAGTATGTGAATTGGCAGAAGGACGGACAGCATTACTTAACACGCTTCAAACTGGATACTGTTCCTGAATATCACTACCAGATGGAGGACGTGTCCATCCGCAAAACGATCGCGTTGGAATACGGCCGCAATACAGTGACTGTCTGCTATGAAGTAACGGGCGGGCGGGAGCAAACGGCCATCAAGCTGGTCCCGCTGTTCAATTATCGCTCACCGGGCGAGGCTTCTGAGAAAGGGAACCTGTCCTTTGAAACGGAACAGACAGGAAAGACGCTTAAGCTAGTACCCGACAGTCAGCCGGATACGGTGATTTCTTTTATGGTCTCCGAAGGAGAATACGTGGACAGATCCACGTTTCCGGTGACGATGGCATCGCCGCCTTATCTATATGAAGAGGCTCACTATTACAAGTTTGAGAATCGTAACGGATTTATGGGGGTGGACTACCATTATACTCCCTATGAAATTCACGTTGCTTTGAAACCATATGAAAAGAAAGCCTTCTATGTAAAATGTTCCATAGATTGCCTTGACGATAAAGACGGATTTACCATTGTCCGTGAATATAAGCAGCGAATGGACGGTCTCGTAACTCATGCCGGTTACAATAACCGGTTGGCCGACCGTCTGGTGGAGGCGGCCGATCATTTTATCGTTCAACGGGAATCGACGGGCCTCAAAACCGTGCTTGCCGGATATCCCTGGTTTACCGACTGGGGACGGGATACGAT
>DJTQ01000013.1 GCA_002439285.1 Paenibacillaceae bacterium UBA6304 | reverse complement strand
TGAAAATCACTTTATTAAGCGTAGTAACCGTGCTGGTATTGCTGTGTGCCGGTTTCTACATCTATACCCTGAATTATTATCGAGCCGACGAAAGTGCGGTTGCCGTACTCTCTAGTACGGAAGAAGCGGAAGCGGGGCCTCGGATAGAGCAGAAAGACGGAATGTGGATCTTCCATCCAAGTGCCGAACAGGACATGGGGGTTGGGTTTATCTTTTATCCGGGCGGGAAAGTCGAGGACAAGGCCTACTCGGTATTACTGCAACAGCTCTCTCAAAAGGGAATCACCGGCGTCCTGGTTCATATGCCTTTTAACCTGGCCGTATTCGATATAGATGCAGCCGCTCAGGTTTATGCTCAACTTCCTGAAATTAAACAATGGGTGATTGGCGGGCACTCTTTGGGCGGAGCGATGGCGAGCAGTTACGTAGAGAAAAATCAAGACCGAGTCGAGGGGCTCGTGCTGTTGGGCGCTTACCCTGTTAATGATAGCGATATACCGACACTTGTTATGTATGGAAGCGAAGATAAGGTGCTGGATAAATCCAAGCTACCCGCTTCGTTAAATCCATATGTCATCGAAGGGGGCAATCACGCTCACTTCGGGAATTATGGCGAGCAGAAGGGCGATGGTGAAGCAACCATAACCAGGGAAGAGCAGCAACAGGTAGCGGCGGAGGAAATCTCTAAGTTCATAATGGACTTGGCGGAATAGGAACAAGGCGGCCGGTCACGGTCGCTACTGTGAAGTAGAAGTAAAACAAAAGTTGTAAATCAACTCCAGTTGTGTTACAATTAGTTTATTGGAATTTCGACCTGAGATCACATATTGTAGAGGGTTATGATTTTGATGATGTAGCCTTGTACAATATGTGATTTTTTATTGGGATTTTGAAGATCATGTAATAATGAAAATATGGAGGTAATTGATCATGGAACAAGGAACAGTAAAATGGTTTAATGCAGACAAAGGCTTTGGCTTTATCGAGGTTGAAGGCGGAGGCGACGTATTCGTACACTTCAGCGCGATTACTGGCGAAGGCTTCAAATCGTTGGACGAAGGTCAACGCGTTGAATTTAATGTAGTTCAAGGCAACCGTGGCCCACAGGCCGAGAATGTTGTTAAACTATAAGATTGTTGTTAAAGGGCCCCAAACATAGTTTTGGGGCTCTTTTTTTTATTCATTATTCCAAAAGAGAAAGAGGGATGTTGCTTGTACTATTCACGGAAAAGACAGATGATTGATCTTCCGGAGGAAATGACAATGATATGGTCTTGCACCAATAAAGAATGCAACGGATGGATGAGGAACAACTTCGTTTTTTCGGTTCAACCGATCTGTGGCCAATGCAATTCCTTCATGGAGAAGGGTGAGAGAATACTGCCTATTCTAACTAATACAAGTCCTAATCAGACAAAGCAGTAAATAAGGCGAGAATTAGTGGCATAACAAGGGCTACTATTAACACACGTAGAAACCTATGTGGCGTTGTCCTTCGGGGAGGGGATCAGCTCCCTCGTCACCATACAGAAAGGGGTCTTCCAAAAGTCATCCGTAGATGACGATGGAAGACCCCTTTTTCAAGCGCAACTGTCGGTAACGAACCTATGTATTCTTAATTGGATGATTTAGGCTCTGAAAATAAATTAATGAACCTGAGTCACGCTATTTGATGAAAATGAGCCTTCTGAGTGTGGTTTCACCCCCAATAGAGTGTCTGAGTTTCGTTAGAATTTCATAGTGCCGTATTTTGCCCAGATAAGGTTTGTCAGATTCGTTAGGTGTTTGATCGATATTTAAATCCTGAGAAACAGGTGGAATGTCATGCTGGTTGCTATTGCCGCATCCGCTTGTAAGCAGAAAAGCACTGACTAAACAAATACATAATATCTTTTTCAGAATCCTCAACTCGCTTAGATATGACGGGTATTTCCCCGCTATTCGCCCGACCCGATTCCAGCCCAGTTGCGAAGGTGCTCGGATGCTCTTAATTCCTCTTCAAATCTTCGGAGATCCGATTCTGGCAGATGAATGCGGGAGACCATGTCCTCCAACTTGGAGGCAAGCTCCAATTCTCCCGTGGCGACAGCGATCTCGCCACGAGCTGCCAGCAGTCTTGCCTGCCCGATGCCCGATTCGTCCTTCTTCTCTTCCAATACGCGGTCGAGTGTCTTGGCTGCCGCACGATCATTGGCGTAGATATCGCGCAGGAACCACACCTGGTTGAGGGTTTCCTCCGTGGGATCTTGGGCTTCAAGGTTTAGAGGAGGTTCGTAATCTTTGTCCATGTAAACAAGCATGTTGCCGAACGGGTCGAAGACCCGAAACTGACTCCCATCCCGCGAGCGACGCGTAAGCCGGGGGAATCCGCTAAGCGGTACAGTCCCGAGGTTGTTCCTAAGATTAACCGCAAAACGATCATGGAATTCTCCCAATTCCGTCACGTTAACGATGAGGGCACCGAACGCTTTCTTACCCCCGAATTGGGCATAGTTAGACGTCATAAGCCAAAGATCCCCATCCCGAACTTCTGCGAATCGGTAGGGAAACGTCTCGTCACGGACAATTTCAAAACCAAGCGATCTGTAGAAAGCAACGCTCTCGTCAACGTTTTCGCTAGGTAGCATAGGTTCTATGCTGATTGAAGATTGCTCCATCCCCTGAATTCCTCCTTTTCATAGACAATGCGGATAAACGTGTTATGAGTGACGGTTAAGAGGGTGTTTGTATTTTTCCAAAATCAGCATGGGAATGGATAGCAGCAGGCTAATGATCACAGGAATAATGGAGGCATCGTTACAATAGTGGTAAAGGTTTCGACTTGATCTTAAGCTACGGGGATATACGTTTGCAACTCTCCCGGCGGATCTTGCTTATATCCCTACATTGTAGGATTTCAAATCCTCCAGTAAGACACCACCCTATAGATCTTTTGTTATAGTTACGTCCTAAGATGGATTTAGGAGGTTAGAACATGGTATTACAGGTGGCAAATTTGTCCGTTACCTACGGGCAGAAACAGGCTGTCAATGGCATTAGTTTTGAAGTGAAACAAGGGCAAGTATTCGGATTACTAGGGGCAAATGGGGCAGGAAAATCTTCAACCATTGCTGCTGTGCTTGGTATTGAAGAAAGCTCTTATGATGAGCTTAGTATCTTTGGTAAATCCCCGGTACGCCATCGGAAGGAGATCTTTGAGCAAGTAGGGGTGCAGTTTCAAGAGACAAATTTCCAAGATAAATTAACCGTCTTCGAAGCATGTGAACAGTGGCGATCACTCTATAAACAAACGGCTGACGTACCAGTTTTACTACAAACTTTTGGGCTGGCAGACAAGGACAAGCAACTTGTAAAATCACTGTCTGGCGGGGAACGCCAGCGACTGGCCGTACTCCTTGCGCTGATTCATGAACCGGGACTTGTTTTCTTGGATGAACTGACAACAGGGCTTGATACCAAGGCCCGGCGGATGCTGTGGAAGCAGCTCTTAACCATGAAAGAGGATGGTTTGGCGATTGTTTTAACATCTCATTATATGGATGAGGTTGAAGCGCTATGTGATGAGATATTAATTCTGCGTGAGGGTCAAACCGTCTTTCATGGAACCATCCAGGAAGCGTTAATCGCTAGTGGGAGAGCAACGCTTGAAGACGCCTATTTACATTTTGCCGGCGAGGAGGAGAACTGGGGATGAATACAATGCTTGCACTTTTAAGAATAGAAGGTAAGCTGGTGTGGAAAGGTCTTGATATTTTAATATTCGGGATATGCTTTCCGATCATTCTGGCGGTCCTGTTTGGTTACTTGCTCAGTAAAGACGCATCGGCCGGTTCCTCTAACTTTGAATTATCCTACGCAGCCGTTATTACGATTGGTATCCTTGCAACGGG
>DJTQ01000008.1 GCA_002439285.1 Paenibacillaceae bacterium UBA6304 | reverse complement strand
ACCCAGAAAGCGAACAACTTGTTCGGGATTAAAGGAAGCGGTCCGGCCGGCAGTGTAATTATGCCGACAACCGAGTACCAGAACGGTGTGCGAATTAAAATTAACGCGCCGTTTCGCAAATATCATTCCTGGGCGGAATCCGTCGAGGATCATACGCGCCTGTTGCACAACAAACGATATGCCGCCGTTCTTAACCGGACAGGAAGGCAAGCGGCTTATGCTGTAGCGGCAGCCGGATATGCAACAGACCCGGACTATGTAGCCAAACTCATCTCTTTGATGGATAAGTATAATCTATATCAATACGATATACAGGAAGGAGATGAACCGATGACTGCAGAGGAGAAGAAACGGTTCGAGGTATTGCAAGAAACCGTACGCAAGCAGGCTGAGCGGATTGGTGATCTGGAGAGTAAAGCCAGCATCAAGTTGCCGGATTGGGCTAAGGAGGCAGTCGAGGCTGCGGTCAATTACGATAAAACGGAGCCGCTTATCAACAATCCCGAAACGGGGAGTTTCGATTTTTATCGCATAATTACAATTATGCACCGCCGCGGGTTGTTCGATAAGAAGAGTACGAAATAAGGATCAAGATCATCTAAGTCTGGGAAAATAAATAAACCCCTGCCTGAGAACTTGGAGACCGGCAGGGGTTTGCTGCCAAATGACGATTTTTTAATGTAAAAGTTACGTTTTTGTAAATTGTTTATATACTTTATTTTGGAAAAGACTTATACTTAAAGTGTACAGTTCATCATATCCCAAAGTGAAAGAGTCTTTTGAAAGTCAAATAACTCCCTCTTTCAGCCTCAATGATCGCTTTAGAAAGGAGTGTGTTTAATGGAGCCGATGGAGCATTTGAAAGAACGCTACAGATCGCTGGAAGAGCGTGTTCGCCTGTTTATTCTCGTTCATTCCGACATTGAATACGTCCATGGATCATCCGAATGTGTCGAGGGCGGGGCCTTCGCATGGTCTGAGCTTTCCGAAGAGTCGAAGTATATCCAATCGGAACTTTATCATGAATATATGTCATTGATCAAGCAAGCCAGAAAGCATCTAAATCGGATCGGCAGCAGTTACCTGGAAACTTACGAGCAAAGCTGCGCCGAAGTCAAATCCTACTTACAACAAGACAATTTAGTATGGGGCCCGTCACTGCAGGATGTATTTAACAGTATTAAGAAAGAATTGGACCTCCAGCGGGGACTTATCTCGCAGCCTGTTTTGATATAGGCACAGAATTACCGATAAATGCGTCTTTGCAACACACCGCAGCAATCGCTTTCACATGGACCGAACCAGTCAATCACGTAAGACCGCCGATCAGCTCCGGCGGTTTTTTAGTATTTTGAACATGCATTAAGGAGGAAAATAATATGGCGAGTAAAAGGTTGAGGACGTTTTGCATGACTCTACTGTTTATATCACTTATTGTGGGGGTGGCTAACGTCATGTCGGCAAGTGTGGATTTAAAAGCTAAAGAAACGGAAGCAAACAAGATCAATCCTTCAGCGATTACTGGGAAATGGGAGTTGAAGCTAGAAGGAGGAAGCACAACCTATACAGAAACTTTATCTATCGCCAAAGGTTCCGGTAATCTTAAGCTACAAGCCAAGAATCCGGGGAGTCAATCGTTTAGAGTAACACTTCAAAGTGACGATTATCCTCAATATGGTGTGATTTTAGACGCCGCTGTTAAAGCCGGTGAAACCTTGGACTGGACCAAAAATGGCGGTGGCGTTCCTTCAGGAGATTATACATTGCAAGTACATGGAAGTGCAGCCGATCCAAAGGGTGTGGTATATCTTAAAAGCGCATCTAAACCTTGGTGAAATCAGGCGTGCTATATACCTCCATTACCATTCATACTAAGTAGAAAATAGGACTCTCTACGCGCTCCATTCAGCAGGAAGCTGAATTAAAAAGAATCAAGTAGTTCGGCTCAATATAGGGGTACCCATACACTGGACACTGGAGAGGTGTTTAGCGGAGGGGTACTTTTTTGTGTTGGAGATAAAAAAAGGACAAAAGCCCTCGTAGAATTCCTTGCTACAAGAGCTTTTGTCCGGGCGCCCCTCGCGGGACGCCCATCATGGGAGAGGAGAAACCGGACGAAGAGCTTATGGGGAAACGTAAGTCTTCTCCGCGGTTGTCTACGACACTTGTGATGTCGATAATTCAAGTGTTGTCCGTTCCTTACCGGTTTATACATCCCGATTCAAAAACTTCTCGGATTCGATTTTTCAATCTTTACGCGTTATGGTACGATATCGACAGGTATTTCAGCATAAAGGATGGTAACTTGCATGAGAGTGATATCGGGTAGCGCCAGGGGGCGGACATTGAAGGCGGTCCCAGGCATGGGAACCAGGCCGACGACGGACAAAGTGAAGGAAGCTTTGTTCAGTATGATCGGGCCCTATTTTGACGGAGGAGCTGTGCTAGATTTGTTCGCGGGCACCGGCGGTTTAGGAATCGAAGCGCTGAGCCGCGGCATGGACAAGGCGGTGTTCGTCGATCTGGAATACAAAAGTATTGAGATTGTCCGATCCAACTTGAAAACGGCCGGACTTGAAGATAAAGCCGAGGTATACAAGAATGATGCGGAAAGAGCACTGAAGGCACTGGCTAAACGGGAAGCGACGTTCGATCTCGTTTTTCTCGATCCGCCGTACCGGTTGAAGCACGGGGACAAGCTCATGGAAGCCATGGATCATTTGAACTTGTTAAGACCGGGGGCCACGATAGTGATGGAATACGATTCTTCCTTCGGATACCCGGACCGCTTCGGTCCCTTTACAGAAGTGCGTAAGGCACAATACGGTGAAACGGCCGTCTCCATCTACAACTATGATCATCAAGAAACAAGCCCGGTCCAGGACACGGGCAAGGAGGACTGACATGGAACACCAGTTTAAAACGCCGCGCATCGCGGTTTATCCCGGGAGCTTCGATCCGGTGACCAAAGGACATATGGACATCATTCAGCGGGCATCCCGCCAATTCGACAAGTTGATTGTGGCGGTGCTGAACAATTTAAGCAAAAACCCTCTGTTTACCGTGGAGGAGCGAAAAGACTTGCTGAAAGACGTGACCGGTCATTTGCCCAACGTGGAAATTGACAGCTTCCGCGATTTATTAGTGAATTATATGGATTACAAACAGGCACACGTTATTGTGCGGGGCATCCGGTCTGTCACGGATTTTGAATATGAGCTTCAACTGGCCTCGACCAATCATAAGTTAAATAGTGAGGTCGAAACCATTTTCATGATGACCAATCCGAAATATTCTTATCTCAGCTCCAGCGTTGTCAAAGAAATTGCCTGCTTCCACGGGGATGTCGGGGATCTGGTTCCGGCCGAAGTGGAAAAAGCCCTAAAAGCGAAGTTCA
>DJTQ01000198.1 GCA_002439285.1 Paenibacillaceae bacterium UBA6304 | reverse complement strand
GATCGTTAATAGAATAAGTCCAAAGTCCATGGGATCACCCCCCTTTCGCCGGTTTTATATCTCTAGATTGCTTTTTTTGACTGCGTCGACGACTTCTTCCAGCTTCATTCCGCGCGAAGCCTTCACAAGCAGCACATCCTTAGGATGCAGCATGGAAATTAGCATCTTAATAAGCTCACTTTTATCATGATATGCAAAAATCATACCCGGGTCCAAATTTTCCGCGGCGCCTTCCGCAATTTTGTCTGAAAGTGGACCATAGGTGAACAGGATATCCAACTTCTCCGGCGTAAGAAATCTGCCGACTTCACGGTGAAACTCCTCTTCTGCCGGTCCAAGTTCAAGCATATCGCCAAGTACGGCGATTTTTTTTCGGTACCCGTGTTTTTTTCCCAGGACGCCGATTGCCGCCTTTACCGCGATCGGACTCGAATTATAAGCATCGTTCAGAATCGTAATCCCGCTGGTTCCGACAACCGTTTCAATCCGCATGCCCGTCAGTTGAACATGACTTAGTCCTTCCGCAATATCTTCCTCGGAAACCCCGTAATGCCGGGCAACCGCCAGGGCCGCAAGCGCGTTGACCACATTATGCTCTCCTAGTAGAGGAAGCTCCAATGGTACGTTTCCTCCCGCGCGGGAGGTGAACACGGTCTTTTCTTCCATAAACATAATGCCGCTTGGAGAATCGTCATTGCTTCCGTCAAGACCGAAGGTAAACAATTTCAACCCCTCCGGTTTTTCGGTTGCAGGTTCTTCTAAGACCTGGGCAATAAGCGGTTCATCCCCATGGTAAACAAACAGTCCGCCCTGCTTCATCCCGGACAGAATCTCCAGCTTGGCCCGGGCAATTTCCAGCCTGGAGCCAAGCTGAAGAAGATGCGCTTCGCCGATATTGGTGACGATGGCTGTTTCCGGTTCGGCCAGCTTCGACAGCAGCTCGATTTCGCCTCTTCCGCTCATTCCCATTTCCAATACGGCGATATCGGTATCCTCGGGCATGGCCAGGATCGTCAATGGAAGGCCGATATGGTTGTTGAAATTTCCTTGGGTTTTATGGACTTTAAATGTCGTCGCCAACAGAGAAGAAACAAGATCCTTGGTCGTAGTCTTCCCGTTGCTACCCGTTATGCCGACCACCTTAGTGCCGCATGCTGCAAGATAGCTCTTGGCAAGGCGTTGCATCGCTTCGAGCGTGTCGTCCACAATCACGGCCGGTCCCGGTGCAACGCCTCTGGACTCGGCCCACAACACGGCAGCCGCCCCGGCCGACAAGCAATCGCCGGCAAAATCATGGCCGTCAAACCGATCTCCGGCCAACGGGATGAACAGACATCCCGGCTTGATTTTGCGGGAGTCGGTAACGACTCCCTCTATGGTGATGTCGGAATCGCCGGCATCTGCAACGTGTCCGCCGCACATGGCGGCAATTTCCGCTAATTTTCGTTTTATCACTGGTCTAAACCCCTTATCGCTTCTTTAGCCACGATCCGGTCATCGAAATCGTGCACCTCTTTGCCGATCAATTGATAGGTTTCATGGCCTTTCCCCGCAATCAATACTACATCGCCTTGGCTTGCCATTTCAATAGCCTTTTGAATCGCTTCGCGACGGTCCGCGATAAGTTCATAACGATCGCCCGGCACCTGATCTTCTTTTAATCCCGCTTCGATATCTTTCAGAATAAGATCCGGGTTCTCCGTCCGCGGGTTATCGGAAGTCACGATTACATGATTGGATAAGCGGGCGGCAATCTTGCCCATAATCGGGCGTTTCGTCCGATCCCGGTCTCCACCGCAGCCAAACACACTAATGACTCGACCCTTAGCAAACTCGTTTACCGTATTCAGTACGTTCTCTAAGCCGTCAGGCGTATGGGCATAATCGACGATGACCGCAAAGTCCTGGCCTTCATCCACGGCCTCAACGCGGCCTTCCACACCTTTGATCGACTCTATGCTTTCCTTGATTGCCGCAAGCGGAATCTCTTCCAACAGAGCAGCAGAAATTGCCGCAAGCGCGTTATATACATTGAATTTCCCAACCATTTTCAGCATGATGTCGGCACTGCCACGGAACGTATCCACATGGAAGGAGGTACCTTTGGCGGTAATGGAAATATTCGATGCCCGAACATCCGCTCCATGATCTACACCGTAAGTGATCGTTTCCGCTGCCGTCATTTTGGCGAAATAAGCGGAGGCCGGATCGTCGGCATTCAGCACGGCATAGCTACGCTGGCCGGGTTCTGAAGCAAAGGTATTTCCAAGGCGGGAGAAGAGCAATCCCTTGGCCGCCCGGTACTCTTCCATTGACTTATGGTAATCCAAATGATCCTGCGTAAGATTCGTAAAAATCGCCGTACGAAAACTCGTCCCTTTCACACGGCCCTGTTCCAACGCATGCGACGAAACCTCCATGACGCAGTACGCCATGTCCGCTTCTTTCATTTCATGCAGGTAACGCTGCAAATCGAGCGATTCAGGCGTCGTACCCGACATCGGAAACGTCTGGCCGGCGAACCTGCGCTGAATTGTGCCAATCAAGCCAGTATTTTTACCTTGATCTTGCAGAATCCGTTCGATCAAATACGTCGTTGTTGTCTTCCCGTTGGTGCCTGTTACTCCGATTACTTTCAGTTCCGAGCTTGGCGCACCGAAGAACACATTTCCCAATATCGACATCGCCAACCGGCTGTCCTTGACTTTAAGCTGGGGAAGCGAAACGTCGTCCAGCCAACGCTGCACCACAAGGGCAGCAGCGCCCTGCTCGGCGGCCTTCACGGCGAAATCATGTCCATCCACTGTATGGCCCGGTAGACATACGAACAGATCGCCGGACTGAATACTGCGTGAGTCAATGGAGATGCCGCTGCACTCCGTTTGATCATCGCCTTTGAGTTCGGAAGCTATTAAATAAGTTGATAAGTCTTTAAGCAGCATAAGATTCCCCTCTTTCCATTACTCGAAACACACCTATCCATATTATCACCAAAAAAGGCGAAGTTCAGGAATATTATTCACTTGTTTCATGTTGATGGTTCTGTTCCGCATCGGCTTCGCTACCCATATAGATCCGTATCGTCGAACCCTTATCCACCCGGGTCCCCGCTTTGGGCGCCTGATTGATAACGATGTTACCAGCCCCGGATTTTGCAAGGTTAAAGTTCATATTCATATCCTCGTAAATTTCCTGGGCCGTGTGTCCGACCAGATCGGGCACCGTGACTACCGGCGTTTCGCCATATTTGTATTTCTTGGCCACCTGATCCTGGCGAGGCGGGATTTGCATGTACTCCAAAGCGTCTTTCATAATATTGCGGACGATCGGAGCGGCTACGACACCGCCAAATTGAATTCCTTGCGGATTATCGACTGCGGTGTATACGACGATCTGCGGATCATCTGCAGGTGCGAACCCGATAAACGAAACGATATGCTCATTTTGCGAGTATCGTCCGTTAATTACTTTCTGTGCTGTCCCTGTCTTGCCGCCGACCCGATAGCCGTCAATAAACGCATTTCCACCGGTGCCGTTGGCCACCACGCTTTCCAGCGCTTCCCGCACCTGTTTCGATGTATTCTCCGAGATGACTTGCCGTACCAGCTGCGGTGCGTTCGTGCTCACCACTTCCCCCGTATCGGGGTTGGTCCAGGATTTGGCTACATAAGGTTTATACAATTTTCCTCCGTTAATCGCTGCCGAGACCGCGGTAATCTGTTGGATCGGCGTCACGGATACCCCTTGGCCGAAAGATGTCGTGGCCAGCTCCACCGGTCCTACCCTGGGCAGTTTAAACAGAATGCCGTTCTCCTCGCCGCCGAGATCGATGCCCGTCTTGGTGCCGAAACCAAAATCCTTGATATATTTGAACAAGGCCTCTTTTCCCAACCGTTGCCCTAATGCCACGAACCCGGGATTGCAGGAATTCTCCACCACCTGTAAAAAAGTCTGACTGCCATGACCGCCTCTTTTCCAACAGCGGAGCGTCGCTCCTCCCACTTTTGCAAACCCGGGATCAAAGAACCGCTCGTTCTTCAAATCCACTTTGTTCTCCTCTAAAGCAGCTGAGAGCGTGATGATTTTGAATGTAGAGCCCGGTTCATAGGTCATCCAGATCGGCAAATTGCGGTTATAGACGTCGGCGTCCACTTCTTGATATTGGGCCGGATCATATCCGGGTCTGGCTGCCATGGCAAGAATCTCCCCGGTTTTCGGATTCATTGCGATCGACAAAGCCGAGTTTGCTTGAAGTTTAGCCATCGCCTGATCCAGCTCGCGTTCCATAATACTCTGAATCGATTTGTCGATCGTCAGCGTAAGGTTCAGGCCATCCTTGGGCTCTACGTATTTCTCCGAGGAGCCGGGCATCAATCTGCCTCCGGCATCGGACAAGTAAGAAACACTTCCGCCCATTCCGTTCAGCTCACTGTCATACTTGCTCTCCACACCTGTGAGTCCCTGGTTGTACCCACCCGTAAATCCGAGAATATGGGCGGCAAGCCCTCCATAAGGATAATACCTTTTATTGTCTTCGGCAACGACAATACCCGGAAGAGCTAAATCACGAATTTGCTGCGCTTTTTCCATCGTAATTTTGCGTCCGCCGGGTTGCAGCCTGACTATGGATTGTTTCTTGGTGATCGTTTTTAGAACGGCTTCCTCGCTCATCCCTATTAATGGCGCCAGACTCCGTGCCGTTGTTTCCGGCGTCTTTACCTGCACCGGAATCGCCATGACCGTCGGCGTCGTGATATTGTAGGCAAGCACGCTGCCGTTCCGGTCTGCAATCTCTCCGCGTTTTGCGGAATAGGGAATGTTGCGCCGCCATGAATCCTCTGCCTTGGCCGACAATTCCGCTCCTTTGCCGATCTGCACGTAGGCAAGCCGGACGGCAAGAGCCGCAAACAGCAGACACAGCAGCATGAGCAGCAAGAACAGTCTCCGCCTTACAATTACTTTGGATATTCTCATCGATTGCCCCCCTGTTCCATCCTGTCACATGATGATCTCATCACATGAATATTCAGGACAAACAGGGGTTAGAACAAGCTATGGAGAAGATCCGGAGCCTTCGCCTTCAGTTTCGCCTTCCGATTCATCACCTGTATCACCGTTCTCTCCCGAATCCACAATCTCTTTGGCCGGAGGTTCCAGAACCAGATGAACCTTCCTTTGCCCGTTTTCCTCGGAGACGGTCTGATTTACGACATAGCCCTCGCCTTCGACCGTCACGGAAACCTGGAGCACCGAGAGAAGCTCCATTGCTTCCCGGAGCGATTCCCCTTGGAGGCTCGGGATCGAAATCGTCTTTCCTTCCTCGGTCAAAAGATACATGTGTTGACCACTCTTCAAGGTAGCCCCCGCTTTCGGGAACTGGGAAATGAGTTCGGTTCCACTACCGAGCGTAGCATAAGAAATTCCTTTGCTCTTGAGCAGGTTCTTCGCTTCCTGCAGCGATAGAGTTTTCAAATCCGGCGTTTTGACGCCTAAGTTACTTTCTTGCGATGATGATTTAGCGAAATTTTCATCATACTTTTTCGGCACACCCAAATATTGCAGAGTCTGATTGGCGATTTTCTGGAATACCGGTGCAGCGGCAGCACCGCCGCCAAGCTCCGAGTCCTTCGGTTCGTCGATCAACACCAATATTGCAATCTTGGGATCATCTACCGGAGCATAACCGATAAAGGATATAACTTGCTTGGTATAATCATATACCCCGTTCACCGGTTTTACCGCCGTTCCCGTTTTCCCCGCTACCCGGTATCCGTCAATGTAGGCATGGCGCCCCGTCCCGATTTTCCGGTCGGATACGACCTGTTCAAGGTAACTGCTGACTTCCTTTGCCTTTTCCGGGGAAAGAATTTGCCGCACTTCTTTGGTTTGCGTCTTGACGGTTTCACCGGTTTGCGGATCGGTGATCGACTTCACGATATGAGGTTCCAGCAACTTTCCGCCGTTCGCCA
>DJTQ01000199.1 GCA_002439285.1 Paenibacillaceae bacterium UBA6304 | reverse complement strand
TCTGAAAACGCCGGCGTGGCCCAGAATTTCCGCAAACTTGCGACCCACTTCTTCTTTGAGCAGCGCGTCGGCTTGCTCACGCTCCAGCTTCATGCCATGGCGGTCTACCAGTTCACGAATCCAGTCGGCGTGTACAGCCAGCGGGCTGTCACTGGTCGGACTCGAAACGGTCCGCTCATACAAAGCAGCATCGCCGCTCAAAATACCCGCAATATCGGCGAGTTCCCGTTTCAGGCGGCCCGGCAAAATTGCGAGGCCCATGACTTCGATCAAGCCGATATTCTCTTTTTTAATATGATGCATTTCCCGGTGAGGATGAAAAATCCCTTCGGGATGCTGTTCATTCGTGCGGTTGTTGCGCAGCACGATATCCATTTCGTATCCGCCGTCTGCGCTCCGCCGAACGATCGGTGTTACTGTGTTGTGCGGTACCGGTTCGCTAGAACCGTCGGCCGCTTCGCTAAAGGCCAGTACATCCGCTGAAGGATCGCTGTAAGCTTTCCATTTTTCATACAAATCGTCCGCTGCTTCCAGCAAAACGTCAGGATCCTGCCCCTTCAGGCGCAGCACCGACATCGGCCAATGTACCATGCTCGCCGTCACACCGGCAAATACCGGATGACTGAACACCGCTTCGATCGGCGCTTTTTCCAGCGGGAACGTGTGCCGTCCACCTTGGAAGTGGTCATGCGTCAGAATGGAGCCACCCACGATCGGCAAGTCCGCATTCGACCCGATAAAATAATGCGGGAAACGCCCGGTGAAATCAAGCAGGCGTTTGAAGGTCAGCTTCGTCAGCTTCATCGGCACATGATCATGATGGAACACGATGCAATGCTCGTTGTAGTACACATACGGCGAGTATTGAAAGAACCATGGCTCCCCGTTCATTTCGAGCGGGATTACGCGCAGGTTCTGCCGAGCCGGATGATTGATTCTCCCTGCATAGCCTACATTTTCACGGCACAACTGGCACTTCGGGTACACCGGCGGCGGAAGCAGCTTCGCCATCGCGATTTCCTTCGGATTTTTTTCCGGCTTGGAAAGGTTGATCGTAATCTCCATGTCCCCGAAAGAAGTTGGCTGATTCCAATAAATATTTTGCGCAACTCGGTCCATCCGGATATAGTTGCTGTCCACGGACAGCTTATAGAACTCGTCTGTAGCCGCCTGAATGCCGCCGATCTCTGTTGTTTGGCGGAATTTAGCAATCGTCTCCGACGGACGCGGCATCAAAAGTCCCATAATACGGGCGTCCAGCAAATCACGAAAAGTATCCGTATTCTCAGGAATCAGTCCGATTTCAACTCCGTAATCAATCAACACGTTTAGCGGCTGCTGCGGCCCGGTCAATGCTTCCTCCGCAACTTCACCTGCATATGGCTCGTCAAATCCAAACAGTTCCAACAACCGGTTGCGGGAGTAATCCAGATCCCACCAGTCAATGAGCCCCTGCTCCAAGGCATAGTGAATCAGGCGTTCAATCGCATGCTGCGCATCTTGTTTGTTATTGTTCGCTTCAGTTTCCACTATTCTCACTCCTTAGTTGTCGCCATAGCCGTCAGGATGATGGAGATGCCATTCCCAGGCGCTGCGGATAATATCGTCCAATTTGTTACGGGTAGGCTGCCATCCGAGGACGGTTCTCGCTTTCTCCGAAGAGGCGATCAACACGGCAGGGTCACCCTCGCGCCGCGGACTCAGGATTACCGGAAAATCACGGCCGGTAACATCTTTGACCTTGGCAATAACCTCTTTTACAGAGAACCCTTGACCGTTGCCGAGATTGAACACATTGCTGTCTCCACCGCCGATCAAATACTCCACCGCACGCAGATGGGCATCGGCCAGATCGCCGACATGGATATAGTCGCGGACACAGGTTCCGTCAGGCGTGTTGTAGTCGTCGCCGAACACCCTGATCGAATCCCGTTGCCCTAGCGCCGTTTGCAGGATCAGTGGAATCAAATGGCTTTCCGGGTTATGGTCTTCGCCGATCTTCCCGCTTTCGTGGGCCCCTGCGGCATTAAAATAACGAAGAGCCACATATTTAATGCCCAGCACCTTATCGAACCAAGCCATCATCCGTTCCATCGTCAGCTTTGTTTCCCCATACACATTAGTAGGGTTCGTAGGGTCGGTTTCTTCAATCGGCACCTTATCCGGCTCTCCATAGGTCGCCGCCGTCGAGGAGAAGACGATCTTCCGCACATTCGCGGCATCCATTGCTTCCAGCAAGCAGAGCGTTCCAAAGACGTTGTTATCGTAGTATTTCACCGGATTTTGCATGCTTTCGCCTACCAGAGAATTGGCAGCAAAATGAATCACCGCTTCAATCTCATTTTCGGCAAACAGTTTGGCGAGCAGTTCTTTATCGCGCAAATCCCCTTCATACAGCTTCCCGCCAAGCAGCGCCCCTCTGTGCCCGGATTGCAGATTGTCGATGACTACGACTTCCTTGCCTTTGTCTAACAATTCCGCTACCGTATGGGAACCGATATATCCGGCTCCGCCAGTCACTAAAATCGCCATGTTCAGTTCTCCCCTTTCACTTCATGGACTCCGTTGCCGACGCCGCATACATAGAACTCGCCTTCCAGGCCGGTACGTTCTTTATAAGCTGCACCTACCTCGGATACAAAGCGATCTACAGAATCTTCATGAACCAGCGATACCGTGCATCCGCCGAACCCGGCTCCGGTCATGCG
>DJTQ01000269.1 GCA_002439285.1 Paenibacillaceae bacterium UBA6304 | reverse complement strand
ATTCGCGGGTGCAGAGCTACAATGCTCGTGTTCGCGGCGAATTTGCCGAAGCCCGCAGCTTGAACATCATCGTGGAGAAGAATATCGGTCAAAATACGAGCAACCGGTTTGCCGTGGTTCAGACCTTGCCGTTTGATCTGGAACGGAAGCTGGCCGGATACGATATGCGTCTGGACGCGCCGAAGCCGAATCTGGGTGAGGTGAAGTCCGCCTTGACCGAGCTGAAGCGCTTGCTGTCCGACGGGTTGGAGATCGCAGCGACGAAAGACATCTTCGGAAGCATCACTGAAGACTTGGCCCAGGAGAACCTGATCCGCTCGCCGGAGCTGATTGCTACAGTTCGTAGCGAGCTGGCCAAGTACAAGGCGATCCGCGAGATGGCTGACCGGTTGGAAGGGCTGCTCGGACAGTATCGGGACGAGGAGAAATGGCTGGAGCAATTTATCGAGGCGATGTATACGGGAACGATCGTGAAGAAGGGCGCCCTGTATGTCTATGACCGCGATGCGGAGGAAGAGGCATGGGAGCCTTTTGCCAATCTGATGAAGAGCCGCAATTATGCGGAATACGAGGTGTTCACTCATTTCCGCGGTCTGGACGAGAAGAGCCGGAATACGTTGCTGCGGAAATCGTCGCGCCGTGCCGCCGAAATGACGGCTTCGGAGGACATTACGCCGTTGCTGTCCAAACTGGACGAATTGACCGTGAATTTCCTGGAAGCCCGGGACTCGTTGGAATATGAGAAGATCGAATTGGCCAACGGTGAGGACCTGTATCAGTTCTACAAGGGAATCGCTACGCAATTAAACGATATTCGTAAAAGGTTGAAGTAAGCGATGAAGGAGCAACTAGAGCAATTTGCAATTGATTATGACCGGGCCGAGGAACGTTTGACCAGCCAAGGCGACGATCAGAGTAGCATTCATTATCCCGCTTTGTTCTTGTTTATTGGAGATAAGACGGCAGAGGCCATCGACGTGGTCAAGGAAATCAACGACCGGAAATGGGATAACAGCAAAGGGGTTATGTATCTCCACGTTGTGACCGCAGACGGGGCCAAGGGTCAACCCGATGGCTCCCCTTCGGTTATGAGACATGTTCTTGCCGGAATAGGGGGAGGGGACGACCCGAAGACGGTTCGTCCTCACATGTACCGGGAGTTTTACCGGAGCGGGCAAGGTTTGTTTGAACTGAACCGGGCTATCCGCCGGGTCAGCAGCCAAATATCGGAATACGGTCGGCTCTACTCCTCCTTTGACCGGATTCATCTCTCTGTAATTACGCGGGTCGATGACCCGCTTAATGTGTTTGTCCCCGAGCTCTCGCTGCTTGCGGAGTCCATTCTTGGCCAATCGTTCAAGTCGGTGCAAATGGATTTGTACGCATTGATCAGTGAACGGGAACAAGTGGAGGCCTTCGGCTATGGCAGCTCGGCGGGAGTAGCTTTTTTGCGGGAGCTGGATTATATGCAGCAGCCGGACTATTCCTTTGAGGCCAATCTGCATGTCACGGAAGACGGACTTTCGATTCCGGTGACCCACCGGGCCGCTCCGCTGTTTGATCTGGTGTATGTGCTGTCGGATCGCAACGAGCGGGGAATCATGTCGGCTGGCGAACTGCACAGCAGTTATGAAATGATCAGCCACATCAGTCTGTTGAAGAACCGGAAATACAAAGAACAGACCTTTGATCCGGCCAATAGCAACTACAACAACACTTCGTTCAAGAATAACATCATGACCCAATCGGGCCGTCAGGGATATGTTTCGGGTGGCCTCGCCAAGGTGAAACGCCCTAACCAGTCGATCGCGCTGGCGGTGCTGTATCATTTCTACCGCCAGATGATGACCGATATGGCGGAGGACCCGGGAGTAAGCGAGCAGCAGAGGCTGGCTTTGTTCGGCGTAAACCCGGTAGCGATCGAAGAACGGGTGTCTTCCCTGGTACCGGATGTCGAGGCGATTTCCGAGATGCACGCTCTGATGACCCATGAGGTCAGCTATGCATCCATCCGGAATATGTCGCTGCGGGAGGCCGAGGAAGCGTTGTTCGGCGGCGGTTGTGCCGCCTTCTTCCGGAGTAACTATGAAGAGGCGGCCGGCCGGCGCCTGGAGCTGCTGAACGTAGCGGAAGAACTGAATCAATCGGTGCGGACCGGCATGACCGCCGACCCGCTCATCGGCTTGTTCCAACTGTACCATTGGAGCGGGGAGCATAAGGAGAGGGGCGGGATTCGCCCATTCCTGCAGGCCCTTTACCGGGAGACGCAAATGGAGCTGAACTTGGCCAAGGCCGAGTTGGACCAGGTTTCCGAAGGAATCGTGGATCATCTGGCCTTTAAGCGGGTGCCGTTTATGGATAAGCGCAATTTGCGGGCCTGCATCTCGGAGTTGTTCCAGACTGTCTATTTCAGAAAGCGCAACCTCCTGGTTCTGGAGATGAAATTGAAGCTGCTCGCCCGGATGGAGGCGGAAGTCGAAGCCCTGCATAAGCTTTACGGCGTTAAGATCACTCAACTGGAGAGTTTGGAAAGCCAATTGAAAGAGGCGGCACAGGAGAGCGTGACCTGGGCGGACGATTACATCGGGCAGAATATTATGGAATACTACGAACTGGTGACGAGACGCGTGATCGACGAATGGAAGGCGAAGCGCGGGCCAGGCGTGTTTTTTGAAGATAGAATGCTTGGAAATCAACGGGAACTGCTGGATCACAACGGAACAGAAGGTCTTCTGTCAAAACTGATTGCGGTTTGCCGGGATACCCTGTTGACTTCTTCCTACTTCAAACTGACGTTTGAGGAGGAGTTGCTGCAGCGCTCGAATGTCACGATTGATTACAGCAATAAGGAAGTTCTGTCGAAGGACGAATTGTTCAAGAAGCTGTACCGGACCCTCGAGGACCGGGCTACCATTCATTTGCGGCTGTATGATTACACGCAGGAACACCGTTACGAGGAAAAATATATTTTTGGAGATTATGAAAGTGAGTTCGTCCGTTATGTGTTCGGCGTCGACGAAACGTCGCGGATTTATAAGCTGGGCTGCCTTCATGAGAAACGCAGCAGCGGCGTAGTGAAGCTGAACCTGATGGGCGGTTTTCATTTGGAGGACCTGATGTATTACCGCAATGGCAAGGTGTATTACGAGACCTATCTTGCGAACGGCTACGAATTTCACGGTATAGAACCCGACAGGCTGCCAGAACTGCGTTGAGTAATCTATTAAATCAATGGAAAGGAAGCAAACAAGATGAGACGTAAAATCAATTTGCTCCTGTTGTTGTTCAGTCTGATCGGGGGAGCCGTAGGCTTTGTGGTTGGAGAAATTCTGCTGGATCGCCTCCCTGGCGATTTGCCCGGTATGGTGATTATCGGCTTGTATTTCGGGATTCTGGCTCTGTGCGTCGGCGTATTCTGCCTGGTGGCTGAGATGATCAAGCCGCGGCTGAACGGGTCCTCCTGGCGGCAACGTTACGTGGGCGCCTCCTGGAAGCTGGTTGTTCCGGCAACCCTGGTGATGCTGTTCGTTGCGGGCCTGGCGCTTGAGTTTGTTTATGAATTGAATCTCGGCGGCGTGAAGCAGGTCAAGAATATCGTGTTTGTCATCGACGACTCCGGGAGCATGGGGGAGAGCGATCCTGATGATAGCCGGTATGAAGCGACCAAAATGCTGATTAACAAGATGGATCAGGATAAAGAGGCCGCAATTATTGTATTCGACGATAGGGCCCAGTTGATCCAACCTTTTATCAGATTGAAGGATCAAGGGGTCAAAGAAGAGGTGTTCGCAAGACTGGACGGCCTGGAACCGATGCAGGGAGGAACCAATATTGATCTGGCTTTGACCGAAGCGATGAACCAGATTAAGGAGCGGAATTCCTCCAGCCGTGGGACCCTGGTGATTTTGCTGTCGGACGGATATAGCGAAGTGGATACAGCGAATGCGCTTAGCGAATACAAAAAGGACGGGATCGCCATCAACGCGATCGGCCTGGGATTGGATAATGCGGAAGGCTCCGCCCTGCTCAAGGAAATTGCGGCTCAGACGGGCGGGCAATATCAGGATGTGGCGGAAGCGGATCAACTAACGTTTGCCTTCCAGAAAATATATGACAACATCGGCGAACGCTCTCTTGTAACGGAGCGGACAGGTCCGACGGAGGATAGCGGCTATTACATGGCGCTGCGGATCGTATCGATCCTTCTGATCGGCGCTGTGCTCGGTTTGGCGCTTGGCATTATGTTCGATAACCGGTATCTGGCCAAGAGCTTTAGTATCGGCGGCGCCGCAGGAGGGATCCTGGCAGGATTGCTGCTGGAATTCGGACTGTCCGGTGATGCCTTCTCCGATGGTCTGGTCCGGCTGCTGTCCTGTCTGATCCTGGCAGGGGTAATCGCTCTGTTTACACTGGTGGTGCCGGTCAAAGAGAACCAAGGCAGAACAACAGGACGCCGTCGGAACGGGAAAGGCACGCCCGCCGGGAACGCCGTCGGGGAACGGTCGCGAGACGGAGTCAACAGAGGATTCTAGAGCATGGGAGGTTTGAGAAGACATGCGGGTTATCGACGCTACACCGTCCACGCCGTTCATTCGGGAAATGAGCTATAGCCTGGACGAAGACTGGATATGCCTGCGCTGGCGTTGGCCGGAGGGAGTCCAAGCGGTATATATTCACAAGGGCCCGGCTGACGAGCCTTCCGATACGTTGCCGGAGGAGAAGGATTTAAAGTTGTACACGCGGGAGGAATACAAAGCCAACGGCGGGTTCCGTGAACGTCTGGACGGAATTGGCCGCGTGCTATATACAGTATACGGATGTTTGACGGCGGACGAGGAATTGCAGCTAATCCATCAGCGGGATGGACAGAACCAGTTGGTGATGAATGCCGGGAGAGCACGGATTTTTTACTCGGTCACGCAGAAGAACAGCTTATTCCGCAAATATAAAAGCATTCAAATTCAAGTGATGACGGAAACGGTGCTCGGCAAGGACGTCCTGTGTTACGTCAAGAAGCAGGGCGGATATCCGGCAGGCAAGGAGGACGGAACCGTCTTCCATTTCCTGCAAGACTTTGCTCCGGGAAAGAACGTCCTGCCTGTCATTGAGGTAGGCAAAGACGATTACGTGCGGCTGTTTTTTACGGATGGGCGCAAGTACGGACAATGGTATGAGCTCATCGCGGAGTAATCCCTGAGCCTGAAGGAGGAATGAACCCATGGGCATATTCGAGATGTTCAAGAAGAAACCGCAGGCCGCGCCGCGGCCGTTATTCTATGATATTGTCTGCCCGTATTGCTTCAGTAAATTTTCGCCGGAGGAAGTTGTGTTCCGGGCGGCGCATCACCGTGAGGACGACGAGGACTACGCTTTGGGCGAGGATGAAGCGCTGAACAAGTACCGGGAGCGCTTCGGTCTGGACACGGTCTACGATATGGAGGCAATTATCGCTCCTCATCAGGTACCGGAGGAACACCGGATTTATTCGGACCATGTGTTGATCGGGCTGAATGACCGCTATGGAATCGTCACGCGACGGAGATTGTGCCCGCACTGCCATAACGAGCTTCCGGTGACCGCCGGCAAAGTGCCGAGCAACATCATCTCTATTATCGGGGCTTCGCAGGTCGGGAAGTCGGTGTATATGACTTCTCTAATCCACACGCTTCAGAATACGACGGCGGATCACTTCGATGCGGCCTGCATGCCGCTGAATGCGGAGATCAGCCGGAAGTTCCGCAGCATGTATGAAGAGCCGTTATTCGAACGCGGAGATTTACTTGCTTCGACCCAAAAGGAGAAAATGCAGGAGCCGTTCATTTTTCAGTTTGTGTTCAAGGATGACCGGAAGCCGCCATTGACGCTGGTCTTTTTTGATGTGGCGGGCGAAGGAATGGTGGATCAGGACTATCTGGGATTGCAAGGCCAGCACATCAAGAATTCCTCCGGCATTCTATTTATGGTCGATCCGCTGCAAATCCGCTCGATCCGCGAGAAGATTCGCATCAATATCGGAGGGGAGCCGGGCGAATGGGTTTCCCAGTACGATGAACCGCGGGACGTGGTGCTGACCATGTTCGGGGATTTCATCGCCTATGAGGAGAAGGGGAAGACTGATATTCCTACGGCAGTTGTCCTCACCAAGAGCGATATGCTTCGTGCATTGAGCGATGGGGATGGAGAATATATCAAGCCGAACAGCAACGTATTTAACAATGTCGTTCACCGCAAGAGCTTCAATGTGGCTGAATTTGAAAATATCGACGGAGAGATCCGGCGCTTTATCGAGAAGGTGGACCGTCCGTTTAAAGGTACGATGGATGTGTACTTCACCAACACAGCTTATTTCGCGGTTTCCGCGCTCGGAAGCAATCCGGTGGATCAGAAACTGCAAGGCGTGGTCAGCCCGATCCGGGTGGATGAGCCCTTTATCTGGCTGCTGTACCAGTTGAATTACATCGAGGGGAGAGAATCGAATTGAAGTCTATCTCTCCAGGAAGTATTCAGCAGCAAATGTACACCCGGGAGCGGCGGGGCGTATTTCGCTCCGCCGAAGGTTTCGATACGGTAGCCAAATCTCCCGGCCTTGAAGTGGCCTTTATCAAGAAGGTCCTTCATCCGTTCTGCATGTACGATGCGCCCGCCGAGCTTACGGCCCGCAGTGAGAAGGACGGGGCCTTGTATCCCGAGTCCGTGCATCTGTTTCACGCTGAAAGCGGCGAAACCGTGCTGGGCCGCAGCATATATCAACCGGTGGATTTCACCGGGCTGCGGAGTGCTTTTTTTACGCATAATTATGTCATTCCCGGAGACCGCTCCGAGGAAATCGTTGCGAATTACAAGTCTTGGATCGGGGCCGCATTTGAGAGTGGATATGATGTGGAGCACGGGACCGAGTTGCCTGAATTATCACAAATTCCGCGCTCGGGTGGGAGCTTGGCTGCAGCGGGACAAACTTCCGCCAAGGAACGTCTGGCCCGGCTAGGTCTGGATGAACTCCTTTTCAAACAATTGTTGTTCGCCGTAATGACGGCTTCGGGACAGGGCAGAAAGAAAGTATATGTATCGCTGAACGTCCCTGTGGAGGACATCTCCAGGGAGGCACTCTCTCTGCTGGACATCTTGTATGCCTGCCTGCCTTTTGAGTTCCGCAGACGTTTGGGCTTTCTTACTTATGCCAAGGAGCCGGCCAATAAGAAGTATATCCATCTTCAATTTGTGGAAAAGGGGAGCCTGCGTCCCAATGACCGTAATATTGAGAAGGATTTTGTATTTGACTTGGCTGCCGAACGGACCGGACAGATCGATCTGGATTGGTCGCGCCAGCCTTACCTTGATCTTGTCTGGAGTAGTCTGGATCACGTAGACCGGCTGGAGGACTTTTTTGCTTTTGCCGATGCTATGTTGGAAGGAATGGGGAGCGAACGTAAGTCGGCCCTGTCCAGCTATCATGAATTAGCTGTGTTCTATCAAGTGAAGTCCGGCGATGACGTGATGTATGAAGATCATAAGCTTGCGGTTTTACGGGGATTGCTGGAGTATTTGCGGCCGGTCGGGTCCCTGGAGACGAGAATGGACCTGAACGATCTGTTCCTGTCCCGTTTCGATCTTGAGTTTGACCGGGTAAGCCAAGGACAGGTTCCCGATCTTGCCGTCGCGGAATGCTTCCGCGATTATTTCGGGATTCAGGGAGCCGGTCAAGAGGATAAGATCATCGCTTATTACGTCCGTGCTTTGAGGAATACGCTGATGCAGGAGCGGCGTGATGAAGTTGATGCCTTATATGCACTGATTGAGGGTCATCCCGGGCTTGACGCTGCTTTCTTTACGAGCGTACTTGGAAATGAAGGGCTCTCCAAAGCTTTGTTTGATCCTTATATCCGCGACAAATTCAACAAAACCGGGGATATCAAGGGAATTCTAAGCTTAATCTACTCATGGGGCACAAAACATCCGCGGGTGCTTTACGACACTTCTTTTCAGGAGGCCGCGCGCAACCGGTTAATGGACCTGCTGCGCAGCAATTCGGGGCTGCTCCGTGCCGTGAATCTGATTTTGCTGGAGACCGGCAAATGGTCTGGCGGGCACTCGCCGGCGGATAACGCGTTTGAGGAATCCGGAATGACAGAGTTGTTATCCACGGCAGCCAGCCGTATGCTGCTAAGCGAATTGGACTTGGACAGGCTCACGAGAGAGCAACTGATGAGTGCCGAATTTCTGGGCCGGCTGGACGGCAAAGCATGGGTACGAAGCCAGAAGGATTCCCGTCTGAGCAGCAATGCCGCCGTTCTGTACGCCGCATATCGGATATTCAACGAGGACAAATCGGATGTTGAGATATTTGACGGATTGGGTCTGGTGGAAGTGGATCGCGTCCAGCAGCTTGTCCGCAGATGGCTTCAAGGTGAAATTAGATCCTCTGAATTTCATAGGGTCGCCTTGGCCTTCTATCGGGAGTCGGAGACGGGCTTTGTGGAGTATACTTCACTGTTTGATTATTTACGCAGAAATGTCGATAACAAGGAAGTCATTTATGAATTTATGCTGTGGTCACAACAGCATCCCAATTTTGCGCGTCCCCGGGGGCTGGTTCCCGCTTATGCGTCGGCTATTTTGGCCTATTTCAAAAGACATGACAAAACCGCCTTCAAGAGCCGCGAATATCGCCGGAACTATTTTTCGAAGGCGGGTAAGGCGCTCGGGACCGTATTCGACAAGGCTAAGCTGGAACTGTCTTCTCCGCTGAGCCGATTATTGGTCCAAAAACGGAAAGCAGTCGTTGCCACATCGGCAGTACTCTGCCTGTTAGTAATCATTGTGGTCGGAGGACTGGTGGTGCTGAAGGAAACCGGCGTGATCGGGAAGGATGATCCCGTGTCGGATACTCCGCCTGCAACGACCGATGGAACGAATGTTCCAGTGGATCCTGTAATGGAATCCATCGTATTTGCCGAGAAGGTGAACGCCGCCGAGGGTGACGGCAAAGTCGAAACGCACCTGATCTTTCCTTTTGATGATCTAACCGAGTGCACCAAATTCAAACCAAGTGTACTGTCGATTCAGGTAAAGGGCGAAGAGCCGCAGGAACTGTCCATGCTGAAATTTACTTCAGAATGTGCTGCCGACGCTCCGGGTAACGGAAATTCGGAGGGAAACAAGGAAGAGACCAAAGGAAACGAAGCAGCAGGTAAGGGTAAGGGTAGCGATCCTGTAACCGGTGAGGAAACAGACCCTGCGTCCAGTAAGGAAAAGAAGTCAACGCCCGGAAAGTCCGAGTCCGGAAATGCGGGAACCAAGGAATCAACGAAAACGACAGGAACGAAAAATTCAACAGAATCACCAGGGACCGGCACCACCGACTCCACTGGAACCACGGGGGCTACAGGAACCACAGGCGCAGGGGCCGCCGTGACGGACCCCGCTTCCGTAGCACCGCCGGAAGTCAAAACGCCGGAGCAGTATCCTGGACGTGTCACCGTAATAGTGGGTCAATCCATTCCTGATGGAAGTGTGATTACCGTGGGGGATACTGAATATACAGTAAAAGAAATTACAAAGCAGGAATTGCAGGGACAAGATGAGATTGATCCCTCGGATTCCTCGGAAAAAACGAACCTCAAAGATACGACAAAATGAAATGATTGCCACAAGGCGACTACTGTTAGATATAAAGAGGTTAGGATCGACCGAATGAGTAATAGGGGACTTTTGGGGCGCTATTTGCGTGATTATCAGCATTAAGGGAAAATAGGGGACTTTCAGGGTCTTATTTTTCAGATGTAGCGCCAAAAGTGTCAAAACTAGTGTGATTTAGATAAATAGGGCCCTTTTGGGGCCCTATTTTCTAGTTCAAGCTTAAATTTAGGGAAATAAGGCCCAAAAAGTCCGCTATTGTGCACAGAGTAGGAATCCATCTCTGTAGTCGTCCCTCACCAAAGTTTTCCCGTGCTCAAAAAGACCGCTTAGGCGGTCTTTTTGGCGTTTAATGATCATTGAGAGGCCAATTGGATGGAGCCCAGGACCGTGCAACTAGAGCGACCACTTTCATTGACAGAACATGCTACGAGTGATATCGTCAAACAGGTATTGTTGAATCCTGGGCAATTGACCCGGAAATACTCAGATCTTGTCGTAATTTACCGATTCGCTGATTGAGAGCTCTTCAGATGAAGGGTTTTTTCCATTTTAAAGAAAAGAATGTGATGAGCTTGAAGCAACTTCGCTTACGTATTCAAATGAGGGGCTTTCTGGACAAATACTTTACCGGGGAATCGATGGATTACCGGCAAATGATCGCCCTATTTATTCCGATATTGATTGACCAGGCATTCATCGTGGGGTTGAATTTGTTGAACACCGCTATGATCAGTTCGTCGGGCGTCTCAGCGGTTAGCGCCGTGAATATGGTCGATTCGCTGAATGTGTTCCTGATCAATGTATTTGTGGCCGTGGCCACGGGGGGCACGGTCGTGGTGGCCCAGTATAAAGGGAGCCGTAACGATAAGATGGTATCGCTGGCTTCGGCAAGCTCAGTGACATCCGTATCGGTGATGGCCTTGGTAGTCGGGCTTTTGATCATGGCCTTTCACAACCCGGTGCTCAATGTCCTGTTCGGTTCGGCTTCGGCCGATGTGCTGGACAGCGCCCGGATTTATCTGATAGGCAGCAGCCTCTCTTACTTTGGGATTGCGATCGTCCAGGCGGTATGCGGTGCCTTGCGTGGGATCGGCAAAACTCGTGCATCGCTGGCCCTATCGCTCATTATGAATCTGTTGTATGTTGTATTGAACGTGGTCTTTATTAATTTTCTCCATATGGGTGTTATGGGCATGACGATCGCCATCAACATTGCTCGTTATGCAGGAGCGGCTTGCGCTTTGTTCTATTTGTTCAAAATGGATGCTACGCTGCACCTCCGCATCCGCGATCTGTTTCATTTTCCGGTGTCAATGCTTCGCAAAATCATGTTTATCGGCGTTCCGTTTGCTGCGGAGCAGATGTTTTTCAACGGGGGGAAACTGCTCACTCAAGTATTTATCGTTAGCTTGGGAACTTATGCCATTGCGACTAACGCGATCGCAGGTTCGCTAGCGATGGTGTTTCAGATTCCGGCAAGCGCACTGTCTCTAACGATCGTAACGATCGTCGGACAATGTATCGGCAGCGGGAGTGTTGCGGATGCCCGTAAGTTCATCAAATCGCTGCTCTGGCTGGGCTCCTGCTCATTGCTAGTGATCGGACTCGTGCTAATGCCGTTTTTCCGGCCGCTCGTCGGTATTTTCGAACCGCCTGCCGAAATCGTGGGCGACATCTTCCTGGTCCTGCTGATCAATACACTTGCGGCGATTCCGCTCTGGCCAATCAGCTTTATTCTGCCGTCCGCCCTGCGGGCTGCGGGAGACTCGAAGTTTACCTCGATCACTTCGATGATGACAATGTGGCTGTTCCGGGTCATTTTAGGATACGTTCTCGGTATTGTGCTGGGCTTCGGTATTCTGGGCGTCTGGTTGGCGATGAACTGCGAATGGGCCGTACGCGGAACTCTCTTTCTGTGGCGTTTCCGCGGCAAGAAGTGGTATGCGCATAAATTGATTTGATAGATAGAAGTATACAAAGAGCCGGCCAAGAGATGTTATTCTTGGCTGGCTCCTTCTCTTTGCCGGGAAGAGTAATTCGCTGAGTGTGCGCGCCAAGCGAATATCTCCTTCCAAGTCCATTGGCAAGCCAAGTTGTTCCTTTGTAAATTGAATGTATATTAAGAAACTTCTCCTTTTTGAATGGTTGCTCGATACTTCCACTTTACCAAGTCAACTACGATGACTTTTGGAACACCCTCGCTCTCTAAGAAGTTTGGCCCCGTAGAGGAATTCCTCCCTGAGCGTTCCGGCTAAGGGGCACGAATTAATTACTATAACTAACTGGACACGAAACAGGCGCACATTAAGCAAACTTTCCAGTAACCACTAACCAGTAACCAGTCACTTCATGCATTCACTGCTGGGATGGATAGGAGTGTCTGATGGGAGCAAGTTAGCTGTATTACCTACAGTTAATTATCGTGAATTCAGTCATTCTGGACAATTAGCTGTATTTTCTACAGTTAATTCTTACCTTTTCCGCTCATTCCGCTGCAAGTGTCTAAATTAACTGTAGGATTTCCAGTTAGTTTGACCGGACCTGGCTTACCGCGCGAAATAACTGTAGGTTTTCCAGTTAATCTTCATATAGCGATCTGGTGAGCCAAGGGAGGAGAGCGACATGGTGAAAGTGAGTTTGGTCAAGAGAAAGGGATGTCCCTCAGTCATCTACGATGACTTTTGGAACACCCCTTTTTTCAAGACCAGCTTGTCGGTAACGAATCTATGTATTCTTAATTGGATGATTTAGGCTATGGATTTAAATTAACGAACCTGAGTCACGCTATTTGATGAAAATGAGGCTGAGGAGTGTGATTTCACCTCCAATAGCGTGTTTGAATTTCGTTACATTCCAATAGTGCCAAATTTTGCCCAAATAAGGTTTGTCAGTTTCGTTAGCGAGGGAAACCAGCTTTATCCTTCGGGGTTTATGGAAGTTTGTCATTACCAAGACGTCTCGCCCCGCTCAAACTTGCTTCATTCCCTCGGCCAATTCAGCGAGCTTATTCATGGTCTTCCAGTTTCGGACCGTGGCCTGGACCCCCAGCTTAGGCAGGCCTGTGGCCAGCTTCGAGTCCCGGATGCTATGTCTGAACAGCAAATAGACATCGCGTCCGGCGATGCTGTACAAATCGCCGCCGCGTTCTACCGCATCCAGCTTGTCCACCCCTGACTGGGCTGGTGGTTCCGGAAGCATGGCGACATGCAGGCTCTCCCCGACACAGGTGGCTTCGGCCTCCGCTAACACTACTTCAGGAAATGGACAGCTTTCTACGATCGTTGTGATTTCGCTGGCGGTGCGGAGAACTACGATCAGCGATAGGCCGAACACCGCTTCGATCATCTGCTCAATGTCCCGGCGAAGCGCAGGTTCATCCCTGTCGGATGCAAACAGAACATTGCCGCTTTGGATATACGTGTGTACCTTAGCAAGTCCGATCTTTTCCAGCTCCGTTTTTAAATCGGCCATTTTAATTTTGTTCTTGCCACCCACGTTAATGCCCCGCAGCAGCGCGATATAAATGGTCATTCTCTTCCCCCTCCACTTCTTCTTGACAGCGCTTCATTTAAACGTAACAATAACATGATCCCTTTTAAAAAGCGACTAAAGGCCGCTGCCTGAGAGATGATTATTTTTATGTCGATCAGCGTAAAAAAAAAAAGGGGAATCCGCCACTGTTCTAGAATTAGATAAACTCGAATGCCATGCGCAGCAAGTGGAACTGGACGAAAGGCGGATTGCGATACAATGAAATTTCGGACTAGCCGTTGGAATACCCTCAGGAATCAGATGCTGGTCGGATTTCTGTTTGTGATGATCATTATTTTGTTCGTGGTAGGCATCTTCACTTTTGACTCGGTTTCCGGGCTTTTGAAAAATAATGCGGAAAAACATATTCAGCAAACGGCAATTCAGGCGAACGGCCGGCTCGAGGCGGTGCTTAACCAGATTGATTCGCTGACGACTCAGGTCGCAACGAATCCCTATGTTCAGCAACTTTTGCTCAACGAAAAGAACGGTAAGGAAGCGACCTTTTACGAGCGGCAGGGATTGCTTGCGAGCATAAAGATCGTTCAATCCTATGCGGACGGGATTACCTCGGTCGAGATGTACAGCAGCGAGAACCGCCGGCTGTATCCATTGGATGGCAGCTCTCTAGACAAGAAGATCAGCAGCGATTGGATTATGAAGGCCAAAGCGGCCAAAGGTCGGATGGTCTGGGTAGGTATTGATCCTCTGGAACCGAATACCTTACTGGCGATTCGAAGTATCAGCCTGATGGATCAATGGTTCATGTCAGGCGGATATCTGCTTGTCCGGATGGACCGCGACGCGTTCAAAGTCAACGACTCGCTGGCCGGGGAGTCCGGGAGTGAAACGATGCTGGTTGTCGGCCGAAATTATAGCCTGATCACCAAATCCGACGACCGGGTTCCGGCCGGAGCTATCAAAACGCTAATTCAATCTTCAGAGCCGATCGTGACCATCGGCAAAGAGAAATTTATGCTGGTCAAGCAGCAATCGGAAGTTACGGGTTGGACGCTTCTGATCTTAACGCCGGTCAGCGCCATAACGGACGGTATTTCCGTGCTTCGCACGACGATTCTCCTATCTGCGGGCATTGGCACGCTGCTGTTTATCGTGTTGTCCTTCTTGATGTCTACGCTCATTACGCGCCCGATTTTCAAGCTGATCAAGACGATGCGCGGTGCACGGCTAGGAGGACTGAAGCCGACGAAGCAAATTTCATCCACCATTGAAATCAACGAGTTGAATCATACGTACAATCAGATGGTTGAGCATATGAACGAACTGATCGAGCTAGTCTACGAAAAAGAAATCATACAGAGCCGGACGGAGCTGAAGGCGCTTCAGGCTCAAATCCATCCGCATTTCCTGTTTAATACTTTGGAAGCGTTATATTGGTCGTTACAGGAGAAACAGGAAGAAGAGCTCGCCGAATTTGTGATCGCGATGTCCGATTTGTTCAGGTATACGATTACCGGGCCGAACAAGTCGGAATGGGTTATGCTGCGAGATGAGCTGGAGCATGTTGAACGCTATCTCCTGATTATGAAAATGAGGCTGGGCGAGCGGTTGACCTGGTCGATCACGTCATCACCGGATTATGCCTTCCTCCAAATGCCGAAGTTGTTGATCCAGCCATTGGTCGAGAATGCGATTCTGCATGGGGTTGAGGGTAAGATCGGACCGGGCGAGGTCTCCGTTCATACCTCGCTTTCGGAAGATCAGACGCATCTGATCGTGACCGTGAAGGATGATGGCAAGGGCATGGATGAAGAAACGCTCCGCACCATCGTCACGGCGCTCGATACCGGCAAAGTCCCTTCCTCCAAAGGGTCCGGAATGGGAATTTGTAATGTACAGCAAAGGCTGAAGCTTTACTATGGAGGTTCAGAGCGGGAACAACCCGGACTATCGATAAGAAGCGGAGAGAACGAGGGAACCGCAGTCAGCCTGATGATTCCCATTCATAAGGGAGAGGATTAACTATGTTCAAATCGAAAACCATTTTGATTGTCGATGATGAGCCTCGGACCA